>CAZJYF010000098.1:2988-10204 GCA_964549665.1 uncultured Saprospiraceae bacterium | reverse complement strand
CTGGATGATCCATTCTTTTTGTGCGTGTCTATCGTCGGGGCTGTTATCCCGGTAAAAGAGGTTCGGTGTGAGGAAGCCCTCATTTTTGGAAAGTACGAGGATGCCAAAATCGGATGTCCCGCCAAAATCATCGAAGAAAAGGGTTATTTTGGAAGCGGTACCGGAAGAGTCCGTTGGGTCAGTTATTAACGCGTGTTTTAAAGAATCCAAGCGAACAAAATGGGGGGGCATGGTAGAGGTAGCCGAAAAGGTTTCGCCCTCCACCGTCACCGATAGCTTGTAGGTGGTTTCCGGCACGCCAATGATGTTGGGCGAGGTGTATTGCCCCTGCCCGGCGTAATCGAGGGACTCCATCAGCCCGTCTGGCGTCGAAAGAATTACGGTCGCATTGGGGACGGGAGGAAAGCTTCCAGAGGAGGTTTTCGGGATGGTTTTGGTGATTTGAAGCGAGATACTTTCCCCTGCCAAAAGAATGCCCTCGATGACTATCCTCGATTCGGAAATGGGCGCGAGATCCACATCCCGCAGGCAGGAGGTAAAAAATACTAAAATCAAAAAAAGAAGGCGCTTTAATATCTGCATCTTTGGACATTTTTTTTCGAGACCTAATTTTCAAAGGTATCCGATTGGCTAAATTTTTATGTTATAAAATCCATATCCTGCTAATTTAAAATTTACTAAATCTGGGAGATTTCGCAAATTGGCCTCTCCTAAAATTCAAAGAAATGGGTGAACGACGGCAGCCATCCGAGTATCGAAATTTCTTTCACCGTGGAACTCTCCGGCTTGATGAAGGCAAAGGACGGGTTCCGGTGCCCGTAGAAATTGTGGATGGAGAAACTCCAATACCTTTCGGCGCCCCGTTTGCCTTTCTTGTGCCAGCGAATGGTTAGGTCCAAGCGATGAATATTGGACATCCGAAAATTGTTTCGCCCGCCATAATAGTTCACCGTTTCCCCAT
The DNA here is from genome assembly GCA_964549665.1 of uncultured Saprospiraceae bacterium. Lineage (GTDB taxonomy): Bacteria > Bacteroidota > Bacteroidia > Chitinophagales > Saprospiraceae > CAZJYF01. The sequence continues at coordinate 9,243 of CAZJYF010000098.1, read as the reverse complement.
TCACGACGTATTTTCCAATCGGTACGGTCACTAATTTGCCGCTTGAATACACCCAATTGGCGGCAAAGGTGCAGTGTTTCTTAATATCGTAGATAGCGACGAGGGCAATGTTGTAGGGGCGGTCATTTTCCGACCGAAAAACATGGCCCCGGCTGATGTCGGAGAATCGACTGCGGGCGGCCGAAAGGGTGTAGCTCATCCACCCGCGGAACCTTCCGGCTCTTTTTTTAAGCATCACTTCGGCCCCGTAAGCCCATGATTTCCCAAAAACCAATTGGGATTCCAAATCGATGCCCAGATCGAGATTGGCACCATCCCTGTAGGCGATTTGATTTTTGAAAAGGTTGCCGTAGCCTTCCACTGAAAGAGCCCATTGCCCGTTGGCGAAGGTTCGAAAATGCCCGATAGACCACTGAAAAGCTTTCTGAGGGCGGATATTGACGCTGCTTGGCAACCATACGCTCGCCGGATTATTGATAAAAGCGCTTTGCAGCAGTTGGAGGTATTGAATGGTGCGGTTAAAAGACAATTTGAAAATGCTTCGCTTGTTTTGGAAAAAGGTCAGCGCTATCCGGGGTTCCACACCTCCGTAATTCGTCACGGAAGCGCCGTCAGCGAAAAAGGTAGAATCGATTACCTCTCCGTTTCGTCCGTATTTATAAACGTATTCGTCCGAACCGCGAACGGCAAGGCTCGAAAAATGAAACCCGTAATTCAGTTCCCATCTTTTTTGAATTTTCCAACGGTGCGAAACAAAGAGACCAAATTCCACCGATTTGCGCTCCTGAAACTTTACTTTTTTGAAATTTTCTACTTCTTCGTCAATCAACCTGCCGGGAATGATGTTGTGGTCGAGCACGTTGAAACCAAATTTAAGCAAGTGATTGGGATGGGGGTAGTAATTAAAAACCTGCTTTAGGTGGGCGTCATTTATCCGGGTTCGCAAACTGAAAGGAGTAATCGTTTCGTCATTGGCCAGTTCGGCGAGGTTAGTGGAGGAGGTAAAATCGAAATCGCTGAAAATCAGGGAGGTATTGGAGAACAATTTGTCATTAAAAAGGTGGTTCCAGCGCAGGGTGCTGGTCGTATTTCCCCAATTTATTTTGAAGTTGTCTCCAAATTCAAAAACATCTTTGCCGCCATAAGTAGAGAGAAAGAGGCGGTTTTTTTTGTTGAGGCGGTAATTTGCTTTAGCGTTGATGTCGTAGAAAAAAATGCCGCTCCCCTTGAAAGCATCGCCGGCAAATAATTTGACGAGTAAATCGGGGTAGGTTCGCCTTCCTGCGACCATGAAAGAACCCTTGCCTTTTGCAAGGCGACCCTCCGCTTTGACCCGCGCCATAATCGTACCGATGCCTCCGGAAAGAGCGAATTTTTTGGAATTCCCTTCCTGCATCCGGATGTCAACCACGGAGGAAAGCCGCCCCCTGAATTCCGCGGGGATATCTCCCTTCATCAGCCGCACCGTCTTGATGGCGTCGGGGTTGAATATGGAAAAAAAGCCGAGCAGGTGCGCGGGGTTATAGACCGGGGCTTCGTCGAGCAAAATCAGGTTTTGGTCGCTGCTGCTGCTGCGGATGCTGAAGCCGCCACTGCCCTCTCCGGTAGCCTGAACCCCCGGCAGGAGTTGCAGGGTTTTCATCAGGTCCTGTTCGCCGAGGAGGGCGGGGATATTCCCCAAATTGCCGAGGTCTATTTGTTGGTTGTTCCATTCGGTCAAAAGTTGCCCCCCGTCTTTCTTATTCGCCACCACGACCACTTCCCGGAGGTGTTGTTCGACAGGATTCAACTCCATATCGAGTCGCTTATTGGCGGCAAGCTGCACCTCTGCCTCTTGAGACTCATAACCTAAATAGCTGAATGTCAAGTGATAATGCCCCTTTGGCAGGGTAAGAGAGTAGAATCCGTAGTCGTTGGAGTTGCTTCCACTTCCGGTTTGTAAAATGAAGACAGTGCTACCAATCAATTCTTCTCCATTGGTGGCGTCGCGGAGGTAGCCGTTGAGGGTGAATTTTTCTTTTTTTGGGGGTGTCTCCCTGGGCTTGGGTTCTTCGCGCAAAGTGATGAGGATGCGCTTATTTTGGGCGATGTAACGCAGGTCCGTCCTGGCAAGCAAATGGTTGAGAATGGCTTTCAGTTTCTGGTTTTTGAACCGGCGGGAAAAGCGTTTTTTCGGCAAGAAATCAGTGCTGTAAGCGATTGGAATTCCGGTCGACGATTCCATTTTGGCGAAGGCCTCCTCGAGGGTGCTGTTCTTAAATTTTAACGATATTTTCTGGTCCAGAATGCTTTGTTGTGCAGCAATCGGTTTCGTTCCAAAAAAGACAATCACCAGGAAAATGGTAAAATTAAATCTCATCCGCTATCAATCAGGTTTGGTTTTGCATTTGTTATTCCGAATACTTTTCGATTTTCGTAAAATATACCAATTTTTTTTGGCAAAATTATCAAATTATCAAATTGTCAAACAAAAAGCTTTACTCCTTGAATTACTCTTTGAATCCACCTACCTTTGCGTGCTCTTACGAGAACAAACACCGTCTTTCAAAGAGAAATATCTCTGAAAGGCGGTTTCGTTTAGGGAACGGGAAATAAATAATCTACCCATTTTGGGTAAGTTATTTGTGTCCCGTTCCCTGTAAATTAGTGCAAGATGCCACAAATTTCAAAACGTGGAGAAACAGTTTATGCTTCGCCCATCCGAAAATTAGCCGTCTTCGCCAACCAAGCAGAAGAACGGGGCAGGCATGTTTATTACCTGAACATCGGTCAACCGGACATAAAAACCCCGGAAGCGGCTTTACAGAAAGTCCGAAATTTTGACCTCGAGGTTGTAAAATACGCACCGGCGGAAGGGATATTATCTTATCGAGAGCGCCTGATAGACTATTACCGGGAGTTTGGAATTGAGTTGGAGGCGAGTCAAATCCTCGTCACAACGGGCGCTTCCGAGGCCATTTTGTTCATGATGATGAGTTGCCTCGACCCGGGCGACGAAGTGATCATTCCCGAGCCTTTTTATGCGATTTACAACGGCTTTGCACAAATGGCAAACATCAACATCCGCCCCATCACCTCTCATATCGAAACGGGCTTCTCCCTTCCACAAGTAGCTGACTTTGAGCGCGTTTTGAGCGCAAAAACGAAAGCTATCTTCCTTTGCAATCCAAACAATCCGACGGGTTGCCTCTATTCAAGAGAGGAACTGTTGGAGCTGGCATCCTTTGTGAAGGAGCACGGATTGTTTCTCTTCTGCGACGAGGTGTATCGCGAGTTTTGCTACGACGGTCAGGCTTTTTTTTCGGTCTTGAACCTGCCGGGCATGGAAGACAACGTGGTGGTGGTGGATTCAATTTCAAAGCGTTTCAGCGCCTGCGGGGCAAGGGTTGGTGCCATGGTTTCCAGAAACCCGCACGTATTGGAATCCGTTGTCAAATACGCCCGCTTTCGCCTCAGCCCTCCCCTCCTCGGCCAGTGGCTGGCCGCGGGAACGATTGACGAAAAGCCCGCTTATATGGAGACGGTCAAAGCCGAATACCATACCCGTCGAAAGGTTTTGCACGACCGCCTGCAAGCGATGCCGGGCGTAAAATGCTACCTGCCGGGCGGCGCATTTTATTGCTTCGTTCAGTTACCGGTAGAAGATTCGGAAGATTTTTGCCAGTGGTTGCTCGAAGATTTTGACTACGAAGGGCAAACCCTCATGCTGGCCCCCGGTGCCGGATTTTATGCCACGCCCGGACTTGGCTTAGACGAAGTGCGCATCGCCTACGTTTTGAATTCCGACGATTTGAATAAGGCCATGGATTGTTTGGAAAGGGCTTTAGAAGTGTATTCCGCACGGGAAACAAAAGAACAAAAACGCTCGTTACGACCTCTGGTCGTTCACGAACTAAAGTAGCGGACTCCCGTCCGGTGAATTCCACGATTGGCAATATTTGAGCATGCATACGTATGTATTTGGGTTCGCGCCAGACAGGAGTCCGGCATTTTGGTTCGTGTACGACTAAAAGTCGTAACGAGCAGCCCGTCAGCTAGCAGGTAGAAATTCCGAATCACCAAGCCCAAAATATGAATTGCCCCATTTTATCAGTTAGCTGTATTTTTCGCCATTTGCCCCTCTTCCATCCCTTTCCGCCATTCGTCCATCCAAATGTTCTTTTTATAAACGAAGAAAATTTTACCTTTGCGCCGAAATTTTTTGAGCATTAAAGTGGAGAGTTTTCCATTGGGGATTGAAGCAGCCACATTTTCTCATAATTATTTTTTAAAGGCAGCCTTCATTTGGTGATTTTCAAAATTTTAAAAAAACGGTACGCCTTATAAACAAAGGAGTTGAATGGACAAAAATACGATCATTGGGTTTTCTTTAATTTTTCTGATAATTCTTGCCTGGCAATATTTTATGGCGCCCTCGAAGGAAGAGATTGCCCGCAAGGAATTTGTTTTGGACTCCTTGCGACAGCAGGAGGAACGCCGCGCCGATAGCCTGGCGCAATTGAAAAATGTGGTTGTCCCGGCGGATAGCAACTTCCTCAAAAAAGCGGATTCCCAAAAGCAAGTCCCAACGGCTCAAAACATCGGTCCTTTTCAAAGCGCAGCAGCTTCGCCTGAATGTTTTGAGGTGTTGGAAAATGAGGTGATGCGGGTCTTGTTAAGTTGCAAAGGCGGGCGCGTTAAAGAAATTGAGATCAAAAAGTACTTCAAAGTAGAGTTTGATTCCAACCACAAGGAGATTAAACTCCCGCTCAAACTCCTCGAAGACAAAAAAGACCATTTCGATTATTTACTTCCCATCGCCGGGGTGCCGGGGGGGGTGATTAATTCCAAAGACATCCTCTTCACTTCCCAAAAAAACGGCAACACCATCACTTTCAGAGCCGATGCCGGAAACGGAAGGTACTTTGAGCAGCGCTATTCCATCAAGGAAGGCAGCTACTTCATGGATTATAGCGTCCGCATGGAAGGATTGGAGGATTTGTTCCCGGCGGGAACGAAGTCGGTTCAATTGAATTGGATCACCTACCTCGACAAGTTGGAGCAAAACACCAAATACGAGCGCAATTATTCCACGGTTTATTATAAAGAAAGGGATGGCGACTACGATTATTGCTCTTGCACCCGAAGCGATTCCGAAGACTTGGAGGGGAAAGATATCGATTGGGTAGCACACTCCAACCAGTTTTTTTCCAGCGCCCTTATTTCCAAGGAAAAGGCTTTTTCGGGCGGCAAATTTGATACGGAGATCCTGGACATGGAAAATGAGGACTTGAAAAAACTCCATTCCCAAATTCAAATTCCGGTGGTGGGGCAGCAGGCCTTCGCTATGGAACTCTTTGCCGGACCGAAAGAATTTAAAATGCTTCGTTCCCACGGTAGAAACCTCGAAGACATCGTCGCCTTTGGCCGCAGCATCTTCGGCAGCATCAACCGTTGGGTCATTCGACCGATTTTCACCTTCCTAGCCTCCTTCATCGGCAGCAAAGGCATCGTCATCTTGATGATGACATTTATTGTGAAATTATTCCTCTACCCCTTGACCTACAAGATGTTGCGTTCGCAATCGAAGATGGCAGCGCTGAAACCGCAGCTCGCCAAGATGAAGGAAAAGTTCAAGGACGACTCCCAGAAACAGCAAATGGAGTCCATGAAAATTTACCGCGAATTTGGCGTGAATCCGCTTGGTGGCTGCATGCCGATGGTGCTGCAAATGCCCATTTGGTTTGCCCTGTATCGCTTCTTCCCCGGTTCGATTGAATTCCGGCAGGCAGACTTCCTTTGGGCCACCGACCTATCCTCCTACGACGCCGCTTTTTGGTTGCCCACGGCCATCCCGTTTTACGGCGACCACGTCAGCTTGTTCACCCTGCTTTGGGCTGGAACGACGGTCATTTACACCTACTACAACATGCAGCACATGGACATGTCGATGCAAAACCCCATGATGAAGTACATGCAGTACTTCATGCCGATCATGTTCCTGTTCTTCTTCAATAACTTCGCCGCCGGACTGACCTGCTATTTATTTTTCAGCAACGTTTTCAACATCACCCAAACCGTTGTCACTAAAAATTACATCATCAACCAGGATAAAATAAGGGCCGAATTGGACGCCAATAAGAAAAAACCGAAGAAAAAGGGGGGATTCCAGGCCCGCCTGGAAAAGGCGATGAAGGAACAACAACGGGTTCAGGCAGAAAAGGAAACAAAAGGACGGAAAGGCAAAAGAAAGTAATTCAGGGGCTTCAGGGTTTA
>CAZJYF010000098.1:0-2888 GCA_964549665.1 uncultured Saprospiraceae bacterium | reverse complement strand
TAGGGTTCAGAGTTCGGAATTGGATGGCAAATCAAACCCAATAGAAGTTGCAATGGGTCTTTTTCTTTTTGAACTTACTGCTTTTGCTTATTTTTAGACCCTGAAATTCAGGGTGTAACTTCAAGATACCCCCAAAATTAAGTGCTTCATACTTGTGTGTTCCACAATTGTCGAGTCTGGTGAAAAAATAGGTAAAATGGATATTTTTCTTTTCGGCCTGGCAATCGCCGCTTATTTTTTGTTGCACAGTTTGTTGGCTGCGAATAGGCTGAAGCAATTTGTCACCGACAAGCTGCTTTCCGTTAGGTACTACCGCCTGATTTACAATTCCATTTTTTTGCTTCTCATCGTTCCCATCGTCCTGTTTTACCAATCCATCGGGAAACAGCCCGTTTTTGAGCGTTCGCTTTTGAATGAAGTGCCCGGCTGGGCTTTGATTCTTGGAGGTCTGGTTTTGATGAATTTTGCCCTAAAAAATTACAAGCTTTCGGAATTCGCCGGCACTTATCAGTTGAAACACGGCAAAGACTATCACCCCTCTTACCTCAATACTTCCGGCTTGAATAGTTACGTCCGGCACCCGTTGTATTTTGCCTCCCTGCTTCTCTTTTTCGGAATATTTTTGGCCTTCCCGAATGATGCGGTATTGACGCTAAGTTCCGTTGCAATTGGCTATCTGATTGTGGGAACGAAACTGGAAGAACGCAAATTGGTCGAAGTCTTCGGGCAGCGCTATATGGACTACCAAAAAAAAGTCCCGATGCTGATTCCCAAAATTTGGTCCAAGCGAAAAAGCCGGTCATAAATTTTAGCCGGCTTCGCATTCTTTCTTTCAAATATGGTTTTTTAAAATGCTTTTATTTGATACTGCGGAATAAAAGCCTAACTTGTCTGTAGTTTGTTAAACAAAAAACCATTCCTCCCATGCGACAAAATTACTTTTCCCTTCTGAGTATTTTATTTTTTTCCCTTTCGGTAGCCATTCATGGCCGGGCTGCCGTCATTTATGTAAATGCCAACCTGGGCGGGGGTAATAATAGCGGGACGGATTGGCAAAATGCCTTCCTCGATTTGCAGGATGCCCTGACCCTCGCACAGGAGGGAGATGAGATTTGGGTAGCGAAGGGGAACTACCTTCCGACGGTGGGGACAGACCGAGACATATCGTTCGAGTTGAAAAACGGGGTGGCTTTGTATGGAGGGTTTGAAGGCAATGAATTGCTTCGGGATCAAAGAGATTGGACTTTGAACGAAACCATCCTGAATGCCGATATTGGGGTTCCCGAAGACAGTTCCGACAATTCCTATACCATACTGTACCTGGAATTCTGCGATTCTACGACCATCGTAGATGGGTTTTCAATTATAAATGGAACCGCTACGAACGGAGTTCCTGAAGTACCTGCACAGGGCAGGAAAAAAAGCGGAGCGGGAATCTATGTCAACGGGACGGGCGGAGGCAACCGGGCAAGCCCTCAGATTCGGAATTGCACCTTTCTATTTAATTTTTCAAGTTTTGTAGGCGGAGCTATTTATTTTAATGGCTCGAGCCTCGGTTCGACCAATCCGCATGTGGTCAATTGCGTCTTCAAAAATAACCACTCCAACGGTGGCGGGGCTATTCGAAAGGAAGGAGGTAGTGTAGAAAATGAAGTGGCAGTTATCAGGGATTGTACTTTTTGGAGAAATGCTGCATCTGCTGGTGGGGCTATTGATTACAGCAACACGACTAGCGTAGCAGATTTAATTATCAGGGGATGTTCTTTCACTGAAAATGGGGCCATTCTGGGAGGCGCAATAGATTATTTTGATTTCAGCATCAGTTCTTTTGGCAATCTTCTCCTGGATTCTTGTGCCTTTTCCAAAAACTCGGCTGCTGCGATGGGTGGGGCCGCCAGAATTCTCTTGGGAGAAAATGAAAAAACTGCATTGATACAGAATTGCACCTTTGATAACAATCTGACACCGTATTTTGAGATTTTTATGATGGATGCGGGAGGAGCTGTTTTTTTCGATCTATTCCCTGGGATAGATATAAAAGTTGTCAATTGCCTTTTTAAAAATAACCGCTCAAAAACAGGAGGCGCTATTTCCCTGGGAAATGGCAATTTAGAATTAATTAATTCGGTATTTATCTCGAATTTTGCATCTATTAATGGAGGGGCAATTGTTACCGAAACTTCGGCGGATTTTTTAACCTTCTCTTCCACTAATTGCACCTTCTATGGGAACAATTCTCCTAGTGGAGGAGTGCTCAATGCTTCTCAACCGACCAATAACAATTTGAACACTTTGCGCATAACCAATTCTATCATTTGGAATAACACGATGGGGCAGGAGAAAAATTTCTTTTTAAAAAATTCAAATATGGAAATTAACCATTGCATTATAGATGAGGAAGATTGTGATTCGATAGCGTATTTAAGTCCATTTGGCGATGGGGCTGTTTTTTGTGGAGAAAACATGCTCTTCAATCAATATCCGCTCTTTAAGGATACGGCGGCTAATGACCTCAGCCTTCAAGCCTGTTCCCCTGCCATCAATGCCGGAAACAACACCATAATTTCGGACTTGGGCATCGGTTCTGACTTAATCGGCAATCCCCGGATATTGGACGGAATCGTTGACTTGGGCGCTTTTGAATCGCTCAATCTACAGGTGGATGTCGTTGAAGTTCAGCCGGTCAACTGTGCCGGGAGTGGCGATGGTTTTGTCATCATCGAAATTCCGAATGGATGCGCTCCCCTTTTCTACGAATGGGAAAACGACACCTCGAGTGGCACAGGGACGGAAGGGCTGTCAGCCGGAAACTATCAATTTACCATTACCGATGCGCTTGGAAAGCAGGCAGTTGCAGCCATCGAGATAACGGAACCACCCCCGCTGAC
>CAZJYF010000097.1:0-10223 GCA_964549665.1 uncultured Saprospiraceae bacterium | reverse complement strand
GAAAAGGAATACAACAAAAAATTTTATTTTGACAACCATATTATTTTATTTTGCAAAAAAGAAGAGTTTTAATCTGACTTTCAAAAATGGAAAAACTTTACGCCATCGTGGACATCGAAACCACCGGGGGCAGGGCTTTTCGGGATAAAATTACGGAAATTGCGATTGTCCTCTATGATGGTCAGAAAATGGTGGATAAATTTGAAACCCTTATCAACCCCGAAACGACTATTCCATATGGCATTACCGAGTTGACCGGCATTACCCAGGAGATGGTCGAAGGTGCTCCGAAGTTTTACGAAGTAGCCAAAAAAATCGTCGAGATGATGGAGGGAGCTATTTTTGTGGCGCACAATGTTCGCTTCGATTACACTTTCCTTCGGGAGGAATTCAAACGCCTTGGTTACACCTTCACCTGCAAGCAGTTGTGTACCGTGCGACTGTCGAGGAAAGCCTTTCCCGGGCTGCCTTCCTACAGTCTGAGCAATTTGATTCGCCATTTTGATATTAAAATTGAAAATCGCCACCGGGCGATGGGCGATGTACTCGCTACCCTCGAGTTATTTGAAAACATTTTGGGATTGGAAAATACCCGGGAAAACCTGAATGAACTGGTCAATTTGGGCATCAAGGAATCGCTATTGCCCAAAAACCTCAGCCTGGAAAAACTCCACGCCCTGCCGGAAGAATGTGGCGTTTATTATTTCCATGACGAATCGGGTGCAGTGGCATACGTTGGCAAAAGCATCAACATCAAGAAGAGGGTAGCTCAGCATTTTTCAAAAAAAACGGCAAAGGCTGCGAAACTACAACAGCACGTACACGACATCACTTTTGAAATTACAGGCAGTGAGATGATTGCCCTCCTTTTAGAATCCCACGAAATAAAAAAATTGCACCCCCCCATCAACCGCGCCCAACGAATTCAGCAATTTCCCTACCTCATCCACGCGTTCAAAAATGAACAGGGCTACCTCTGTTTCGAAATCGAAAAACCCAATGCCCGAAGGCGCAAAGTTTTGAAGGTCGTTTCCGAATATCCAAAAGTGCGCAGCGCCCGGGAACATTTGAAATCGGCTCGAGATGCTTTCGATTTATGCGCCCTGCACTGCTATTTAGAAAAGGGAACCGGTCCTTGTTTTGACTACCACCTGAAGCGATGCCACGGGGCTTGCATTGGGGAAGAATCACCCGACGAATACAACCTTCGCGCCGAACAGGCCATCGATACGCTTTCCATTCAATTGGAACCAAATTTTTTCCTCATCGACCAAGGTAGAAACGGGGAAGAAAAGGGAGTTGTTTTGGTAGAAAATGGAGAGTATCGAGGCTTTGGTTACGCGAATCTGGCGGAAATGAACGGCAATTTGGAAGACCTGAAAGACGTAATCCGACCTTTTGAAAGCAACCCGGATACCAAGCGCATCGTACGGCGGTTTTTCTTGGAAAGCGGGAAGGTGAAGGTTCTTAAATTTTAGGCGGGCCGGGCTGTGTGGGGCATAAACGATTAATCCTCTACTTTCCTCAAAATCGAGGCCATTTGCTGCTGAAGTTTCTTTGCGGCTTTTCGTGCTTTAGCAGCAAAATCTTCTCCTTGCCCGGCATAAATGATACCCCTCGATGAATTGACCAACAAACCGCATTCCCCGTTCAATCCAAACTCGCTAACTCCTTGCAAATCACCTCCTTGAGCGCCAATTCCCGGGACGAGGAAAAAATGTTCCGGCGCGAGGCGGCGGATTTCTTCAAACATTTCCGGGTGAGTGGCTCCGACGACGAACATTAGCTTGTCCGGAGAGCCCCACCCCTGCGCTTTTTGAATCACCTTTTGGTACAGCGGCATTTGGCCGTCTTGTGTAGAAAACTGAAAATCCGCGCTTCCTTTGTTAGATGTCAAGGCAAGTACAACGACCCATTTATCCTCGAATTCCAGAAAGGGTTTCACAGAATCTTCGCCCATGTAAGGAGCAACCGTGACAGCGTCGAAATCAAGAGTTTCGAAAAAAGCTTTGGCATACAGGCGTGAGGTATTTCCAATGTCCCCTCGTTTGGCATCGGCGATGGTAAAATGTTCATTTGGAATGTACCGGAGGGTTTTTTCCAATGACAGCCAGCCTTTTGCACCCAAAGATTCGTAGAAAGCCAGATTGGGTTTGTAGGCAACACACAGGTCTTTTGTCGCATCGATGATTTGCTTGTTAAATTCAAAGACGGGGTCAGCTGTTTGGAATAGATGTTTTGGAATTCGATGGAGGTCTACGTCGAGGCCAACGCAAAGGAAAGATTGTTTTTGTCGAATTTGATCAACTAATTCCCGGCGAGTCATGTCTAATCCCTCTTCAAATGATTATGGCTCATTGACGGCTTCTACTCCCATAATTTCAGGGACTCGTCCCAAAATGGTTTGCTCGATACCTGCCTTCAAGGTCATAGCAGACATTTGGCAGCTTTCACAGGTGCCCAACCACCTGACCTGCACCCGCAAATCATCTGTCACATCAACCAATTCCACATCGCCTCCGTCAACGGCGAGATGGGGTCGCACATCGTCCAAAGCCAATTCGACTTTTTGAATTAACTGTGCTTTTTCTTGTTTTGACATATTTGATTGGTTCAAAAGTGTTCCAAAGATAAACACAAAAGATTAATTATCAGCAGACATGTCCGTTTTGTTGGTTTCTTTAAAAATAAACGGAAAAACGACAACAGGCATCCAAAACTTAAGGAGTGGTTACTTGCACAATCTTTGTTGGCGACAAGGTTTCATTTCGAAGGTCCACCTGCCGGACAACCTTTTCCACTACCTCCAAAAAAGCTTTCGCCGAAAGAGAATCCTTTTCCAGTATCGCCGGTTGGCCGGAATCTCCCGATTCTCGAATGCCCTGAACGATGGGTATTTGCCCGAGCAAAACCGTGTTTCCCGTTTTTGCCAGTATTTCGCCACCGCCTTGACCAAAAATGAAATATTTGTTCTCTGGCAATTCTTCCGGTGTGAACCAAGCCATGTTTTCCACAACTCCCAATATCGGAACATTCAAATTTGGAAGCAAAAACATATTCATCGCCTTGATGGCATCGGCCACCGCCACTTGCTGTGGGGTGGTGACAATAACAGCACCGGTTACGGCTACGGTTTGGACAAGGGTCAATTGAATATCACCCGTGCCGGGTGGCAAATCGACGATTAAATAATCGAGTGGGGGCCACAGGACATCATTAAAAAATTGTTTGATGATGCCTGCTAATCTAGGGCCTCTAAGCACAACAGCTTGTTCGGGTTCGATGATGAAACCAATAGACATTAGCGGAATGCCGAAAGCCTCCAGCGGGAGGATTCTGGCCTTGCCGTAGATCTTTTTAATTTTTGGTCGTTCTCCTTCCAAACCGAGCATGGTGGGGATGGAAGGCCCGTACAAATCGGCATCCACCAAGCCGACTTTTGCGCCCAACTGCTGAAGACCCAAGGCTAAGTTCACCGCCACGGTGGATTTTCCGACGCCTCCCTTTCCGGAAGCCACTGCTATGATGTTTTTTATGTGGGGTAGGCTGCCTTCTTCGTGCAGCGGATTGGCTTGTTGCTGCACCATTTTAACGAGAACATTAGCCTGAGGATAGAGCGACTGAATCGCGGAAAGGCAAGCAAAATTCAAAGCCGCTTTTTCCTCGCTTTTCAAAGCTGTCGTCAAAAGATTAAAGGTGATATGGTCGCCGCAGATTTGCAGGCTCTTCACTTTATTCATCGTCACAATATCCTGGCCCGTCGTAGGGTCGGTTACCGTTTTTAAAGTATCGAGGATTTTTTGTTTTTTTATAGACATGTGCGTTTCGATATTATTATTTGCAAAAGTAAGAACAATTTGGAGACTTTGTGGGGAAATCGAGAGGGGAGACGGGGAGACGGGGAGACGGGGAGACGGGGAGACGGGGAGACTTGGGGAGAGGGAGATGATGAAATTCGAAAAAATGAAAGACGAAAAGGATAAACCAATTTCTTACATTTGCCCCCATGCGAGTTTTTAATAACCTCAATGATTTACCTCCATTTCGGAATGCAGTTCTCACTATAGGATCCTTTGATGGAGTGCATTCGGGACATCAAAAAATCCTCGAAAGAGTCAATGTTCTAGCGCAAAAAACAGGTGGAGAAAGCATCGTGGTTACCTTCCATCCACATCCCCGATTGGTTATATATCCAAGGGATAATAGCTTGGTTTTGATAACGACCATCGATGAAAAGGTGGCTTTGTTTGAAAAGTTTTGCATAGACAATGTGGTGGTGGTTCCTTTTACGATCGAGTTTTCACAACAAAGTGCCGACGAGTATATTCGGCATTTTTTGGTCGAAAAATTTCACCCCAAATACATCGTCGTCGGCTATGACCACCGATTCGGATTGAACCGGCAGGGCGACATTCAATTTTTGAAATGGCATGAAAATGAGGCGGGGTATCAAGTAGTTGATATTGAAAAGCAGCAGGTTGACGACATCGCCATTAGTTCCACCAAAATCAGAAATTTTTTAAAAAAGGGGGATGTGAATTCGGCGGCCAAATTGCTCCGGCATTATTTTACTTTGACGGGAACGGTCGTTAAAGGGCAACAGATTGGTCAGTCTATTGGGTTTCCCACTGCCAATATTCAAATCAAAAACAATCACAAACTCATCCCCCCCGACGGCATTTATGCCTCCTTCGTGGAACACAAAGGACGCCGCTACCAAGCCATGTTGTACATTGGCAACCGGCCTACTCTGGAGGAGTTCGACCAAAAAATGATAGAGGTAAATATTTTTGATTTTGGGAAAGATATTTATGGGGACAAAATAAAAATTGAACTCGTCGACTTCATCCGGGGAGATATCGGATTTGACAACCTGACTCAACTTAAAATCCAATTGAACAAAGACAAGGAGGCAGCTTTGGCCGTTTTGGCAAAATCTGCTTCCTTTGCGGCAGCGAAAAATGAGACTCCCTTTCCCAGCCTGGCCGTGGTTGTTTTAAATTTCAATGGAAAAAAATTGTTAGAACAGTTCCTCCCCTATGCGCTGATCAGCCATTATCCAAATTTCAAGGTGTATGTTGCCGACAATGGAAGCAAAGACCAATCCATGGACTATTTGGAGGAGGCTTATCCCAAAGTGGAGCGGATTGATTTAAAATCCAACCACGGTTTTTCTAAAGGCTATAATTTGGCGCTCAAAGAGGTGGAGGCGGAGTATTACGTGCTGCTCAATTCCGACGTGGAAGTTTCCGAAGATTGGATTTCACCGATCATCGAATTGATGGAACGGGACAAAACAATTGGGGTCGTGCAACCAAAAATTAAATCCTACCACAACCGGGACTATTTTGAGTATGCGGGAGCCTCAGGCGGGTGGTTGGATTATTTGGGCTACCCTTTTTGCCGGGGAAGAATATTCAATGTCCAGGAAAAAGATACCGGTCAATACGACGACCCGCAGGAAATTTTTTGGGCTACTGGGGCAGCCTTTTTTATTCGTGCCCAATTGTTTCACGCCATCGGCGGTTTTGATGAAGACCATTTTGCCCATTGGGAAGAAATAGACCTTTGCTGGCGTTTAAAACGGGCTGGATATAAGGTAATGGTGTGCCCAAAATCGGTGGTTTACCATCAGGGCGGCAGCACCCTGGATTATTTTTCTCCGAAGAAGACCTATCTCAATTTTCGAAATAGTTTTTTTACTTTGGTCAACAATGAATCTTTGAAAAAACTTTTTTGGCTGATACCACTACGCTTGCTTTTGGACGCCCTTGCCGCCGGTTTATTCTTTTGGGAAGGAAAATTCAAGCACATTCTAGCCATCGTACAGGCCCATTGGTCATTTTACCTTTCGTGTCCCAAAATTTTTAAAAAGAGGAAACACTTTCAGGATTTGATAGATAAAAACAGCATCAATTTGGAGCCAAACAGGCAGGGGATATTGAAAAAAAGTATTATTTTTCTTTTTTTTCTGAGAGGAAAAAAATTCTTTAAAAGCCTATGAGATGGCAACGATTTATCAAATCAATGTTACTTTGATTGGCTCCAAACCTCCAATTTGGCAACATCTGCTGACCCTCGAAAAAATTCTCCCGAAAGAGAAAGGGACAAATTACCCGATTTGCATCAAAGGTAAGGGAAATTGCCCGCCGGAAAATTGCGGTGGCATACGGGGTTTCACCGAATTGCTAGCAACAATTAAGGACAAAGATCATCCACAACCCATGACCAAATTGGAGTGGCTGGGTGAAGATTATGACCCCCAGCACTTTGATTGGGAAGAAATCAACAAATGGCTTCGGTAGGCAATTTTAAGCAGTTTATGAAAAACAAAATTCAAATCCTTTTCGAGGACGCAGACCTCATCATCATCAACAAGCCACCGGGTCTTTTGACGATTCCCGATCGCTATGCACCGGAAAAATTAAACCTGTTCTCGCATTTAGCGAATAAATACGGAAAGATTTTCACCGTCCACCGGCTCGACAAGGAGACAAGCGGGGTTCTTTGTTTCGCCAAAAACGAAGCCGCCCACCGCCATCTTTCCCTGCAATTTGAATCGCGAAAAATCGGCAAAATTTATCTCGTGTTGGTGGAGGGCAGGTTGCACATGGAAGAAGGGGTGATTGACAAACCGATTGCCGCTTCGCGCCCACATTCCGGGAAGATGGTCATTTCAAAAAAAGGGAAACCGGCCATCACGACTTATAAAGTGGTGGAGTTTTTCAACAATTACACCCTGTTGGAGGCAAGCATAAAAACGGGTCGAACGCATCAAATCCGCGTCCATTTCGAGTCCATTGGTTATCCTCTTGCCGTCGATTCCATTTATGGTCGAAAGTCTGGTTTTTTTCTTTCAGACCTTAAATTGCGCAAATATAAGTTGGGGAAAGGGCAGGAAGAGAAACCTCTGATGAGTCGGCTTTCTCTGCATGCCCGTCAACTTCGGTTACTGCACCCGGTAACGGAAGAACCCATGTCTTTTGAAGCCTCCCTTCCCAAAGATTTCAAAGCCGTCATCAAGCAACTTCAGAAATGGGGAAAGTGAATGCCTCAAAAGGTCAGTTAACAGTTCGGCGGCTTAGCCCGACGAACCTTCACTTCGCAAGGAAAAAATATGGTTGGCCGTGAGGAGGTCAGATATCCAAACTGTCCAATTACAACTTCCGGATTTTCCCGGTCAAGAGTCCTTTTGTTTTCTTCTTGGCTGGGTCGCCTTTGTAATCTATTTTTCCGCCCGTATTTGCCGAAGCTTCCAGACTTTGCAAGGCTACCACTTTAGCTGCTCCCCCCGTAGTGGCAGTGACGAAAGTGTGATCCGATTCCAACTGCAGGGCAAAAAGCTTACCACCCGAAACAACCCTGGCATCCAAAGATTCTGTTTTTCCCTGAAGGTCTGCCTGTGCCCCTTTGGAAACAGAGATGCTGAGAGCATTTACCTGCACTTCCAGGTCGATTTGTGCACCACTAAAAGCCTGTAGGTAGAGATTGTCAATTTCCATCTTATTAGCTGCAGAAATATCGGCGCCGGCATGTGCTTTGATTCTTTTCAACTGGCGGTAATAGACCCGAACCCGAATGTGATCGTCTTTTTTGACCAGGGATTTCAGCACACTTAGCTTGAGAATACCGCCTTTTACGCTGGTATTAATATCATCAGTATCAATGCCTTTTGCATAAACCAACGCTTTTTCTTCATCGCCTTGTTCAAGAATGACTTCCATATTCCCGGTGGCTATGATCTCGTCAAAAAAACTGAGGGAACGCTCTTCCTGCGACCAACTATTATGGAGGTTGATAAAAAACAAGGGTGTTAAAAGTAAAAGGAATCTGAAGGAAATTTTCATGGTTTTAATTATTTTTTTGTTCGATTAAAATGGTTATGGAAATTTGCAACCGAAAAATACAAAAATAAGCAGTGAAACGAGAAAGTTACCGGATTTGGTATAATGAGCTAGCCGACTTTCAATGGGATAGGATTGGAAACCTTTCCTGATCGCAAATACCATTACTAGTTGAAAGTGCCTTCTGACATTTTTCTTTTCTTTTTGTCAATTCATTTCGCCCGCGTAATTTCTTTTTTTTACAAACTATCCTTACTTTTGAGGAGAGTGACAGCGAATTTGAAAAACATCTATTGATTTCAATTCTTTGCCGCTTTTATTGCCATTTATTTATTAACTTTTTTCTTTGACAAAACGCAAAACCTTATGAAGAAAACATTTACTCTTACAGCCTGCACGCTTTTGGTGCTTCTTTTTTTTGTAACTGGGCTAAAGGCACAGATTCCACAAACTTCCCCTTTTCCCGTTGGTTTTTTCATCAAAGGGGAAGATGGTAGCGAAATTCCTTTTAACTATGTTTCCACTTCCGACTTTGGTGACACCTTAAATCAAACGATTTCTGCCCCCATTGAATGGGCGCACGACGACGGAATGTACGACGGCGACGGCGATGGAAACACCGATGAGGGTTATGTAGATTCTCTCGCCTGTAATTGGGGAACCGTCAGCGACCTCACCGGAAAAATTGCGCTGATTCGCCGCAATGCCTGCTTCTTCAGCCAAAAGATTTACAACGCACAAGTGGCAGGGGCAATTGGTGTTATTATTTGTAATGACCCTGTCAGAGACGACATTGGGGGAATGGCAGGTGCCGATTCGGCAGATGTAGCTACCATTCCTTCTGTTTTTATTACTTTTGATGATTGCCTTCAAATTGATACCCGAATACAAAATGGGGAAGCTCTTGAGGCAATATTTAAAGTTAGTTTTTCCTTTTCTGAAGGAGGCCCATTGACCTTCGGTACGCCTCTATCTCAAGTACAACCATTGGAATTTATTGGGTTTGAAACTTTTAACCCTTCTGAAACGAATACCGTGTTCGATGTTACGGCTTCTGCTGTAATTACTACCCCTTCAGGGAGTGTTACACTTAGTTCTAAACTCGACTCCATTCCTCCCTTAACCCCAGGCTTATTTGAGTTTGGCAATTTTACTCCGCAGGAAATTGGTGATTATACGATTACTTTCACAAACAGCCTGAATGACGATGTTTTGACCAGAAACTTTAGCGTAACGGATAACACCTTTCAAGTTGATAATGGAAACATTATCGAAAATACCAATGGGACTATCGAACCTTCGGATGAAAATTTTATATCAAACGGTCTTCGTTATGATGAAGGCACTTATTATAAGACCGGTCCAGACGGTGGGACGGCTACTTTCGCCTCCTTTATGATCAGCAATTCGGATGAATTATTTACGGGTGACCCGGAGTCCGATGTATTTGGTATTACCTTATACGATACAGATCCAGATGACGATGGGGTTATCAATTTAGCACTTACCGACGAAGATTTAAGCAATCTGGAAATTGCCGGATTTTCTTCCTATATTTTGCAAGAAAACGACCAGCCCTTTGACCTATTTACGGTACCATTCGATGAGCCCGTAAATCTCAAACCAAACCACCAATATTTGGTGATGGTACAATATGACGGTACGAATTCAGCCTTGGGAATTCCTCCCAAGTATGCCTTTGCAGGTACTGATTTATATCCTATCGAATTGGCTGATGGAATTTTTTTAGGTAGCGACGCAACTTTCACAGATGTACTACATCCTGACGGCTGGTTCGGTAATTTTAATTTTGTTTTGCGCTTGCATTTAGAAGGTTTCGTAGTGGGCACTAGAGACTTGGAAGTATTAGCGGATTCGAAAGTAAATGTCCTACCAAATCCGGCTACTGATTATGTGCAACTCCAACTGAAACTCGACAATTTGGCGGATCTGGTTGAGGTCGGCATTCTCAATATTGATGGACAGTTGATGCAGGTGGAAAAACTGAAAAATGTAAGGGAAGGAACCTTCAATTTTGATGTAGCCAACTTAGCAGCAGGAACCTACTTCCTTTCAATCAAAACCCCAGAAGGATGGCGGTCAAAGAAATTTATTGTCCTCAAGTAAAAATTGCATTTTGAAAATAAAAGGAAGCCTTTCAACTAATTAAAGTTGAAGGGCTTTCTTGTTTCAAAAAAATGGGCATCGCTATGGGGGATGTCAATGTGGGGAAGTTTTTTTTTAAACACCGGCTCCAAAGCATTATAGATAGGAGTTAGATGCGCTGCTGGGCGACCGTCCATCCGGAGATTTGTCGGATGTCAGTGATGAATTGGAAATCCACCCAAGCCTAACTTTGTAGGATGCTGCTGCAAGCAG
>CAZJYF010000096.1:5539-10332 GCA_964549665.1 uncultured Saprospiraceae bacterium | reverse complement strand
CGTCTCGCACATGCACGAACACAACTTCATCGAGTTGCACTTCATCAAGTCTATCATTCCGGGTTATTTTTGGATTTTCCCCTTGCCGAATGGCCAAGCCAATGTCGGATTGGGGATGCGCAGCGATTTTGTTAGTAACCGTCGGTTTAATTTGAAAGCTAATTTTCTGGAAATCATCGAGAACGACCCCGTCATTCGGGCGCGATTCAAGGAAGCAAAGATGCTCGGCAAAATTACTGGTTACAGCCTGCCGCTTGGCTCTAAAAAACGACAGCTTTCGGGCGACCATTTCATGCTGGTCGGCGATGCGGGCCATTTGGTTGACCCCCTCACCGGGGAGGGCATAGGCAACGCCATCTACAGCGGCTTCATCGCCGCCGAACAAGCGCAACAATGCTTCGAACAAAAGGACTTTTCCGCTGCATTCCTGCACGCGTATGACGTGAGAATAGCCCGGGTTTTGGGAACAGAGATGAAACTCAGCTATCAACTGCAACGAATGTTGCGCTATCCCTGGCTGGCAAATCTACTGGCCAATTGGATTGCCCGCAACCGCAAGCTGATTGACATCATTTCGCGAATGTACACGGATTTCAGTTTGCGGAAGCAATTGGTAAATCCCGTTTTTTGGGTGAAGCTGCTTTGGAAGAAGAGCGTTTGAGGGGTGTGACGGTGTGGTGGTGTGACGGGTGTGATTCCAACTTAAACTTTGAAACCAATTTTGAGCTTAACCCTCATATTGTCAAACCATCATACCATCAAACCATTATTCCTTCAAACCGTCACACCACCACACCCGCCACACCCCGTTTTTTTGTCGTTCAGCTTGTACTTTTCCGCTTCTTTGTTTTTTCCAAAAAACAATCGGCTGATTTTGCATAATTTTGCATCCAATTCAAAAACCACCGGGTAGAGCAATGCAAAGGTGTTAAAATACTTCAATTGAAAAGTTTAATAATTTGAAAGAAAGGGGTAGTTCAAACATACAAAATCACAGCAAACCTTTCAACCCCGTCCAACTTATCAAACTCGTCAAAGCCTTTAAACGCATCATACCCATCAAACACGACCGAATTAAAAACCTTTAATTATTCACGATATGAATGAGAAAAACGCGAAATGGTTTTGGCTTAGCTGTGCGTTATTATTTACTTGCTCCATGTCTTGGGCTCAGGTGCAAAATCCTATGGAAATCGCCCTTCGATACATTGAACAGCAACGCAGCACTTTGGGATTGACGGAAGCAGATATCGCGAATTATGTAATCTCAGACAATTATTCCAGCAAAAACAATGGCGTCACTCACATCTACCTCCTCCAACAATACGAGGGGATTGACGTCTTCGCTGCGATGATCAACATCAACATCCTTCCCGATGGGCGGGTATTGAACATCGGCAATAAATTTGTTCCCGATTTGGATTCCAAAGTAAATGCCCTTGCACCTACCATTTCGCCTGAGGCTGCCGTACAGGCCGTGATGAACCGATTTAGAACGGCTTCTACCGACGGCCCTTTGGAGCGCCTGCAGGAGGGGAATGAGCGGGAAGTGGTTTTTGATAATGAAGGAGTTGCTTTGGAGCCCATTCGCGTAAAACTGGTCTATCAACCCATGCCCGACCATTCCGTGAAACTGGCCTGGAATGTAAAATTTTATGAATTGGGTGGACAAAATTGGTGGAATGTAAGAGTAGATGCACAGACGGGCGAAGTGCTTCACTATTTCAACCAGATTATCCATTGCGAATTTGGGAAGCCGGAAAGGAATGCCAATGAAACCCCGCTTCCGAAAAAAGAAAACCACAATTTGCCGAAACTAAGAACCCCCAATTTACAAGTGCAAGCTGCTTACAACGTCTATCCCATTCCCCTCGAAAGTCCCAATCACGGCGACCGGGAATTGGTCATTGACCCTGCCGACCCCATTGCTTCGCCTTTCGGCTGGCACGATACCAACGGGCTACCCGGACCGGAATTTACCATCACCCGCGGGAACAACGCCTGGGCCTATCAGGATATTTTTGACCAAAATAATTCCTATAATGACGAACCCGATGGAGGCGATTCCCTGCTTTTTGATTTTCCATTCAGCGAATCCAGCAATTTTCCATACACCCAAATTGATGCAGGAGTGACGAATTTGTTCTATTGGAACAATATCATGCACGATGTTTGGTACCAGTACGGGTTCGATGAAGCAGCCGGCAATTTTCAGGTGAACAATTATGGAAATGGCGGGCAGGGTGGTGACCCAGTCCGCGCAGAAGCCCTCGATGGGGCAGGTTCAAACAATGCTAATTTTGCAACGGATGTGGATGGTTCTTCTTCCCGGATGCAGATGTTCATTTGGGGCGGCGACCCGCCCGGTTCTGCAGGAAATACGACTATAACGGTAACTTCCCCGGATACGGTTGCCGGGGAGTACAATTTCGCGCCCGCAGCATTTGGCGGAAGCTTCTCAAGCACCCCTTTGGTCGGACAGGTCATCTTGGTTGACGATGGAGTAGGACTCACTTCTGACGCTTGCCAAAACATTGTCAATGGGAGTGAAATGCAGGGTAAAATTGCTTTAATAGATAGAAACCTATGTGAATTCGGAGCTAAAATTCTAAAGGCAGAAAATGAGGGCGCTATTGCCGTTATCATGTGCAATAACGTGGGGGGTGGACCGGTAACCATGGCCCCGGGGGCCGTGGGAGATCAGGTAACTATCCCTTCGGGAATGATTAGCCTGGCGAATTGCAACCTCTTAAAAACCTTCCTGAACGATACCCTCCTGGTGGAAATAGGCGGAGGCGATTTCACCATCCCGAATCCCGGACCTAGCGCCCGCGACGGAGACCTCGACAATGGCGTCATCGCCCATGAATACACCCACGGCATATCCGGACGACTGACCGGCGGACCTAACAGCGGCTTTGGTTGCCTCACCAATGAAGAACAGGAAGGCGAAGGCTGGAGCGACTGGTTCGCCCTGGTCATGAATACCACCGCAGAAATGACCGCAGACCAAGGGCGCGGCATCGCCACCTACGCCGTCAATCAACCTACCACCGGTGGGGGTATTCGCAGATTCCGGTACAGCCGTAGCATGAACGTCAACCCCCAAACTTACGGCGATTTCAATGGCAGCCAGGAAGTCCACGATGTGGGAGAACTTTGGACAGACATGATTTGGGACATGTATTGGAACCTCATTGACCTGCACGGTTTCGACTCCGATTTTTACCATGGAACGGGTGGAAACAACATCGCTATGCAATTGGTTTTGGATGGCTTGAAATTGCAGCCCTGCAACCCCACTTTCCCGGAAGCAAGGGATGCTATCATCGCAGCCGATGAAGCGGATTACAACGGCGACCACATTTGCTTAATTTGGAAAACCTTTGCCCGGCGGGGGCTGGGATTTAGCGCCACCGCCGGTGGCAATGAAGCCTTCGACGAACCGACCTTTTGCGACCCCACCCTAAAATTAGCCAAAACAGCCCCCGGAGACGTAGATGCCGGGGACATCATCACTTACTCCCTCCACATCCGCAGCGATGTCCAATCGGAACTTTCCAACATCGTTCTAACGGATGTACTACCTGCCGAAACTACCCTAGTGCCGGACAGCAATAGCTGCGGCGGAAGCATCGTGGACGGTGTTCTGACGATCGAATTGGGCAACCTGGAAACTGGTTTCGATACGGCTTGCTCCTACCAATTGCAAACCCTACCCGACTTCTTCTCTTTCACCGAATTTGAAGATGGCGTTGATCAGGGAGGTGGAAAATGGCTGCGAACGGCAGGCATAGGCACCGAAACATGGAAACCCGCTGCCGGAGCCGGAACCTCTCATAACGGACTTTTTTCCTGGAAAGCGAAAGACATCCCTTCCCCTTGCGACCAATACCTCTCCCTGAAACAGCCGGTCGTGCTTTCGGGGGCGAATCCCGCACTTTCTTTTTGGCACGATTACACCACCGAGGAAAGTTCGGATGGCGGTGTGTTGGAAATATCCGTCGGTGGCGGTGATTGGGAAGACCTCGGGACAAGGATAATTGTCAATGGGTATGACGGCACACTCAACAATAGTGCGACGAATCCCATTGCCAATCGCCCCGCCTTTCACGGCGACAGCCGGGGGTGGATTCAAACCCTCGTGGATTTGACCGAGTTTGCGGGCAGTGAAGTCAATTTTCGCTGGCGGTTCGGTTGCGACGGCAATACAGGCAACATTGGCTGGTTCGTCGACGAGGTCCGCGTTTTTGGAGATTTCCACGCTGCTATCAACCAAGCTTGCCTTTCCAACGATTCAATCGAGGTTTGCGCCTCTGTAATCACCGTGTTGAATGGACAATTGACGGCCACCAATGAACAATTGGAAGATGCTGCGGGCTTCACCCTTTATCCGAATCCTAGTACAGGCATCGTGCATTTAGAAATTGCCGGAAAAACCAATCTGTCAGCCATCCTAACAGTATTGAGCGTTGACGGTCGTATTCTCCAATCAAGGGCCCTCGAGACGGCAGATTCCTCCTTTGACCTGGATTTATCGAAGTTTGGCGCGGGGGTCTATATCGTCCAAATGCAGTCGGATGCTGCCATTATTACCCGGAAGGTGGTGGTTCAATAAGGCAGTTTGCAGTGGGCAGTTTTCAAAATTATAGAGTTCTTTGTTGATTTGTGTGGGCAATCGAATTCAAGTTTACCCACCGTAGCTCCGAGCTTCCGCTCGGAGAAGTAATGCACGGATCTTCTCCGAGCGGAAGCTCGGAGCTACGGCGGAAAAAACTATCCGCTGTAGCTAC
>CAZJYF010000096.1:0-5439 GCA_964549665.1 uncultured Saprospiraceae bacterium | reverse complement strand
CTTCTCCGAGCGGAAGCTCGGAGCTACGGCGGAAAAAACTATCCGCTGTAGCTACCCAAAACCAAAGAATGGCTGATGACCAACGACCTCCACATTTCGAAAATCGCTTTCTAAGTCGGTTATAAAGACCCCGCCTATTTTACCAGCGCTTTTAAAGAAGAATTTGGAGTGAATCCGAGCGAGGTACGGAGGGTGTAATGCCGCCCCAATTATTTTATTTACCCTGTATTTGTTACAAAATTTGGCTTTAATTACCCCTATTTTGTTACATTTTTTTCAATCTTTGCTTATCCCGGTTGAGGTGAAAGCCGGTAAGGCTGGTAAGTTGCGTTCCTTGCATCAATTCATGGAAACTTGTGGGCATCATTATGCGGTGCGTTTCTACGCTGGAAGTTTTTCCGTTGGAAAAATAAAAACGCCAAAAGGCAAGGCTTTTTATTTGCTGAACCTTCCTTATTATCTTTCTACCCGCTTGGAGGAGTATTTAGAGTGGTTTTTAAAAAAGTATCCGCGTTAGTGCTTGCGCAAAAATAACCGACACAACCAAGATGGTTATTTGTAGGTGCCGGGGTTCATGTATTCTCCTGTCCCAATTTTTTTGTCAGTTAGCTGTTAATGGTTCACTTCTTTTGGTTTTCCAAATCATCCATTTCCGAATTTTTAATAATTTTAGGTTTTTAAACGGAAACTGAGTTTTGAAGACTTGACCAATCTATCTTTTCTTCCGGAGATATTTATCTTTAATAGGAATCAAAATTGATTCATAATAGTCTGATAATAAGTGCTTAAAAAATTGCAACAACTTTTAAACTGTTCTTTTGATATAATCGAGAAAAATATTTTCTTTTTTTCAAAATCATAAAATCAAACTTAGTATGAAAATGAGTTTTGCCAATCAGTTTCTGCTGATTCTTGCGCTACTACTTTCCCCTTTAATAATTGGTGCCCAGTCTGCCCTGCAAATTGCCCTTCGGCAGGTTGAACAAAACCACAAAATATGGAACCTAAGTGACGAGGATGTAACCGACCTGATTGTGAGCGACCAATACCTTAGCCAAAACAATGGCGTCACGCATCTTTATTTACAGCAGCGTTTTCAAGGTATCGAGGTATTCAATGCGCTCTTGAATTTCAATATCACAAAGGATGGCGAAGTACTTTATGTAGGCAAGCGCTTTATCCCACAACTTTCTGAAAAAATCAATGCCTCGGTTCCCGAACTGTCCCCTTATCAGGCCATCGAAGTGGCAACTCAACATTTGGGAATTGCACTGGAAGAGCCGCTTAGACAAATTTCTCAAATCGATGAACACGAATTTGTTTTTGAAAAAGGAACGATTTCCAACAACGACATCCCGGTAAAATTGTGCTTTCAACCAATGAAGGACGGCAGCCTTCGCCTCGCATGGAACCTCTCTATCGATGAGGTGGGCAATGCCGATTATT
Organism: uncultured Saprospiraceae bacterium; assembly: GCA_964549665.1. Taxonomy (GTDB): domain Bacteria; phylum Bacteroidota; class Bacteroidia; order Chitinophagales; family Saprospiraceae; genus CAZJYF01. The sequence goes on along the minus strand of CAZJYF010000096.1, from coordinate 3,993 downwards.
GGAGCCTCCGCATTGACGCCTTGACGGGCGAACTACTTTCCAAAAACAATTGGACTCGCTACTGTTCCTTTGGCGAAAAAAGCCGGGAGGTGGGCGCAGAAAATTGTTTCGATGATATTGAAAAAACCGAGATATTTGAACAAAACAGAAAAGTTTTGGCACCAGAAGACTTGCCGGTACAAAATGCTTCGTACGAGGTCTTCCCCACCCCAATTGAAAGTCCGATTCATGGAAACCGGGAACTCGTGGTCAACCCCTCCGATGCGCAAGCTTCGCCTTTTGGCTGGCATGACACGAACGGACAGGAGGGCCCAGAGTTTACTATTACCCGCGGAAACAATGTCCACGCCTACCTCGATACCGACGGCGATGATATCCCCGACGGTGGTGAACCCAACGGGGGCAGCAATCTGGTCTTTGACTTTCTTTTCGATGTATCGCTTGAACCCGACACCCTTCAGGCTGCCGCTACCACCCAACTTTTTTACATGAACAACATCATGCACGACCTGGCATACAGCTATGGCTTCGACGAGGTGGCCGGAAATTTTCAACAAAACAACTACGGTCATGGCGGTTCGGGAGGAGATTATGTGCGTGCCGAATCACAGGACGGGGCAGGTGTTAACAACGCAAATTTCAGCACTCCGACCGACGGGTTCAATGGCACCATGCAAATGTTTTTGTGGAATTCCTCATCGGGCGACAATGCCCTCCGGGTAAATGCACCCTCCCAAATCGAAGGACTTTATGAAGCAAGACCCGGGCTTTTTGGAGGGGCCATCACCACAACCCCTTTGACGGGGGAAGTGGCCATCGTAAACGATGGCACCCCTCAGTTCACTTTGGGATGCAACGAATTGGTCAACGGCGATGAAATCAGTGGCAAAATAGCCTTGATTGACCGGGGTTCATGCCAGTTTGGCACAAAAGCGCTCAACGCCCAAAATGCAGGGGCCATCGCAGTCCTAGTTTGTAACTTCGAGGATGCACTGGTTACTATGGCGGGTGGGGACGACGGTGGTCAAGTGACCATTCCAGCCGTTTTTATGAAAAAAAGCACCTGCGACCTCATCCGCCCTTTTGCCGGCCAAGGCTTGGTCGTTAGCTTGCAAACCCCTGACAATACGGGACCTACCCAAATTGATGGCGATTTCGACAACGGCATCATCGCCCATGAATACGCCCACGGTATTTCCACCCGCCTCACCGGGGGCCCATCCCAAGCCAATTGCCTGTTCAACGACGAGCAAATGGGCGAAGGATGGAGCGACTTTTTTACCCTGATTACCACCGCTAAAACAGGCGATACCGGTGACATGCCCCACGGAATTGGCACCTATGTGTTCAGCCAACAAACCAACGGTGGAGGTATCCGGCGCTTTCCCTATTCCACCGATTTTAGTGTCAATTCGCAAACTTACGACGACATCATTGGCACCGGGCCCCCGCATCCCCTTGGCGAAGTGTGGACAGATGTGCTGTGGGACATGTATTGGAAATTCGTGGAGGTATATGGCTGGGATCCAGACCTTTACCACGGAAGCGGCGGCAACAATATGGCCATTCAATTGGTTTTCGATGGCATGAAGATCCAAGCTTGCAGTCCAGGCTTCCTGGATGGGCGCGATGCTATTCTGGCCGCCGATGAAGCAGATTTTGGTGGCGACAACCAATGCCTCATTTGGGAGATCTTTGCCAGGAGAGGGTTGGGTTGGAGCGCCGACCAGGGAAGTGCCAACGACCGCAATGACAATACCCCTGGTTTCGACGTTAAACCCCAGTGCATCAAGGAATTGAAAGTTCAAAAATCGGTGACCGACTTGATTCTGGCAGGGGACGATATAGCGGTGACCCTCACCGTTTCCAATGACAAGGAAGTGGTGGCAACGAATGTAATTTTGACGGATGAAATCCCCCAGGGTGCTTCTTTTGTTGGGGGTTCGTCCACTATTCCCGCACAACTAAACGCCAATCTGCTCACCTTTGAATTGGGAAACATGGATACGAACTCCCAAATCGAAGTTAGCTATAAACTTTCAACCGACCCCGCCAATTTCTCCGTCCAAAAATTCTTCGATGGCATGGAAAACGGGGACGACAATTGGCAATTCGACGCATTTGAGGGAAACACTATTTGGGAGATTACCGACCTGATTCCCTTCGATGGGGACTTTCATTGGTTCATTCCCGATGATTCGACCAATAGCGACCAAGTCATCTGGCTGGACCAAGCCCTTCAAGTCTCAGGTGATAAACCCGTTTTCAGGTTTTACCACAAATACGACACTGAATTCGGCTTTGACGGCGGTTTTTTAGAAATATCCGTTGATGGAGGTGCTTGGGAAATTCTCGACGGTTCCAAAATTTTTAGAAATTCCTACCGCGGTAAAATTGCCTTTACCACCTTTGCGATTCCCTTTCTCAATGCTTTTTGGGGCGATTCTGGAGGATACATCGCTTCCTATATTGACCTTAGCGATTATATCGGTCAAGATGTGAATATCCGTTTCCGCTTTGGGGCAGACGGAGCAAACCCGGAAGGCTTTAATGGTCTGGGTTGGTTTATTGACGACGTCGAGTTCATGGATATGTTCAATTACAACAGCGAAGCCTGTGTGACTTCCGAGGAGGGTGATTTTGCTTGCGCCGCAGCCCCAGCCAAAGGCACTATCGTGGAATCCCAAGTGCTCACCGCAACAAACGAGCGCCAACGGGAATTCGAGGTTGCCGTTTACCCAAATCCAGCTCAGGATGTTGTAAACATCGCTATTTCTACCGACAAGGTAAAAGAGATCCAGCTAAGCCTGATGACGGTGGATGGCAAAACCGTGATGGCAAGACATATTTCTGCCTTTGGGCAACAGACCATTTCGCTGAATGTTGCCTCATTGCCAGGAGGGTTTTACCTGTTGAAAATGAGTACCAAAGAGGATGTTTTGGTGAAGAAGATAGTCGTGCAGTAGTTGGACAATCGGAAGAAGGCAGATTACCAACCGCCTTCTTTCGATTGCGTTAAAGCCAACTTATTGGGGAAAAACCGGGACCTTTGGTGGAACTCATTCCTTCTCAATCACTTCATCTACGATAAAAAATGGACGCCCCTTCACTTCTTTATAAATTCTACCCAAATATTCCCCGATGATGCCCATCATTATCAACATCACCCCGCCGAGAAAAAACATTCCGACAGCCAGGGTCGCCAAGCCGGGGGTATCTTCGGGTGAATAGCCCAAAATTTTAAAATTCAAAAGGCGGTGAAAAATGAAAAAGATGCCTATCAAAAAAGAAGGAATGGCAATCAGAAAACCGAGATAAGTAGCCAGCCGCAAGGGAAAGGTCGAAAAATCGAGCAAGCCGTCAAAGGCCAAGCGGAGTAGCCGGCTGAAGGTGTATTTCGCCTCCCCCGCCGCCCGTTCGGCCCGTTCGTATTCCACGCCGATTTGCCGGAAGCCTGCGTAGGCGCGCAAACCACGAATGAAGCGGTTATTCTCCGGCATGGTTTTAACCAAGGTGTTTACAACCTTTCGGTCCATCACACAAAAATCGCCGGAATCGAGGGGTATGTCAATTTCGCTAATCCATCCCAAAAGGCGATAGAACAGTTTGTAAGCCAATCGTTTAAAGAATCTTTCTTTCCGTTTGGTGCGAATGGCATAGACGACCTCATATCCCTCCCGCCATTTTTCCAAAAAGCGGGGCAACTCCTCAGGAGGGTCCTGCAAATCGCCGTCCATGATGACCACTGCATCGCCCTTTGCCCTCCGCAAACCGGCGGAAATCGCCGCCTGATGTCCAAAATTCCGGGACAACTTCACGACTTTAAAATGGGAATCTTTTGCTACCAACTGCCTCATCATCGGCAAAGAATTGTCCGAAGAACCGTCATCAACGAGGATGACCTCAAAGGTATCGCGCCAACTATCCGAAGCACTTTTAAGGCGGAGGTAAAGCTGTTCCAAATTATCTTCTTCGTTGTAAATGGGGATAACG
>CAZJYF010000095.1:5778-10449 GCA_964549665.1 uncultured Saprospiraceae bacterium | reverse complement strand
ACGTAGTTTTCAAAATACGGCTTTAAGCCGACCACTACGTGAAAACGCGTAGGGCTTTTCCACGGTGAGGTGTAGTGACGAATACTTTACTAGCTGTAAATCAGGTATTTAGATTGACTTTTTGGAAAAGTACTGAAAAGGTCAAAAAATCAGCCCCGGGAACCAGGGTGAAAGGAGCTTGTGCCGGAAAGGATGATTTGAGCAGGAAATAAGGACTGAGAAGAAACTTTCAGCTTGCCTGGGATGAGGCTATTGGCAGAGAATGAACTTTTTTTTTAAATTTAGAATATTGGCTTTAAAAAAGTGAACTTTATAAATTGTCGGGTTAGCCATCGCGCAAAAGATAAGCTCGTAAAAGTTAAATGGTAATAGTCCCTACCTAATCCGACTGTCATCTCATTGCCTCTTTCGGCTATATAAGCCTTTGGATATAGTATCAAAATTTTATGTCTCTTTTCTTAATCTGATCCTTCGGATTAAAGTCTTAAAGAAGAATTAGGGTGTTTTCGATAAAAAAATCTATTTTGTGTCCTTGTTTTAAAACGAAATTATATCGTGAACCGGGAAAACATCGAGTCTCTATTTTCTTTGTCCGATTCGTTTTTTTATATCGCAACTTTTTTCCCCGTAATTGGAAATTACGGGGAAAGTTTCATCTCACTAATGCGTAGGGTATAGTTTTCCTGTTCCCCTAGCACCAATTTTTCACTAAAATTAAAATACATATTATGGCAAAATCAGGACATCCGAAGGCACTCTATACATTGTTTGCCACGGAAATGTGGGAACGGTTTAGTTACTACGGAATGCGTGCTTTATTGACGCTGTATCTCACAGCTGAATTAGTTAATGGGGGATTCGGATTAAGCAGAGAAGATTCACTTGCGCTGTATGCAATTTTTACAGGATTGGTTTATATGACACCTATCATAGGTGGTTGGGTAGCCGATAAATTTCTCGGTAAACGAAAAACTGTTTACATAGGGGGATTTGTCATGGCCATCGGTCAATTCCTATTAGCAGCCAGTGCTTTTTTAGCCACTTCTCTCGATCCGGCAACACGTTTGTTTTTATTTAATTTTGGTTTAGGAGTCCTAATTATTGGTAATGGCTTCTTTAAACCGAATATCTCAACTATCGTAGGAGATTTTTACGATGATAATGACCCGCGAAAAGACTCTGCATTCAATATCTTTTATATGGGGATTAACCTGGGAGCAATCTTAGGTCCCTTTATTGCCGGTGCATTGGGCGAAAACGTACATTGGGGTTGGGGATATTTTGCCGCCGGTATTGGTATGTTATTAAGTGTGATTTGGTTATTCTTTCATGAAAACACCTTGGAAGATAAAGGATTGCCCACAAATAACTCAAATGATCGCGGGCTAGTGCTCAATACAAAAGATTGGAGCGATATCTTAATATACTCCGTTGGTTTAGTGGTTGGAACTTTCGCACTCGTTTTTTTATGGAGGTTGTTGCCGAATCGTGTTACCGGTATTATTATATATGTTGGTTTCGCAGCACTTATTTTGGGGTTGGCTTATACTATTTTTAAAGGAACCAATGGGAGTAGTGAGTGGAGTCGTATGATCGTGATTTTAGTGCTTGCGTTCTTTAATATAGCCTTTTGGGCAGGTTTTGAGCAAGCGGGAGGTACGATGAATTTATTCGCTAAAGAGAATACTGACAGAACACTGTCCGGATTTTCCTTGCCGGAATTCTTTACAAATATTGATATAAAAATTTGGGGCATTTTGGCGGGTGTTTGCCTATTAATTTGGATTTGGAGTGTCTATACAAAAATATATTCTGCTGATGACCGTAAGTTAGAATTAGCTAGCAATTTTGGTAAAATTTGTGGGATAGGATTACTCATTTTTACTTTTTTGGCAATATTGAATTATGTCGCAGGTGGCCCTGAACTCCCGGCTTCCTGGTTCCAAAATATAAATCCTATCGCTATCTTGGTTTTTGCTCCCATATTTTCTGTGATGTGGTTGAAATTAGATAAAATGAAGGTAAATCCGCGTACCCCTATTAAATTTGCTTTAGGATTATTTCTCGGTGCTTTGGCATTTTGGATTATGACACGAGCGGCTCATGCTGCAGACGGGGGTAATCTTATCACTCCTTGGTGGTTAATTTCCGTTTATGTTGTTTTGACTTTAGGAGAATTGATGTTATCGCCTATCGGACTTTCTATGATTACAAAATTGGCACCCAAAAAATTAGTTTCGGTTGTAATGGGATTATGGATGGCAAGTTTTGCCGCCGGCAATTATTTGGCGGGTATGTTAGAGAGTATCCTACATAAATATGAATTTGAATTATATCCATTTATTACGATGGTAATGCTGGGTTCCGGAGTTGCCTTAATTCTATTATCTCCATTATTAAATAAAGCGATGAAGGGTATTCACTAACAATCATCGTAACCCTTTTTTTTCAAAAAATCCCATTTTACGAGTTCGTCAAGTGGGATTTTTATTTCTGATAAAATGACGTCGGATGGGAATATGGTTCATATCTTCCTCCATTGCCCACCTGTAGGGAAGCATATCGCCAAATTGACTTCCGTCAATGAGGGCTGCTATCGTTTTGGGAGAGAACTTTCAGTATTGCATGGAAGACCCTTAGGTCAAGGAGGCCCTCACGCAAGATTTTTTCCAAAATTGGATTAAGGACAATTCCCATACAAAAAAAGGAGAAACCGACCCCCGCATTAGTTTGAAAAATGACGATGTCGCTTTTCAATTGTGTGTACAAAAGCAAACACTGGACAACGGCCTTGTGAATCTCTTATTTTTGAAATATTTAAATGAACAGGCAGGTTCCGAAATGTATTTTACGGGGACGATCCAAAATCAGGAGGCAAAAGAACGCGCCGAAAATATTAAAAATGAAAAGGCGCTGGAAGAGGCTCTCGGCGCAACGTTTTCCAATTTCCGGACGGAGGATCAATCCTATGCGAACAATGTTAGGGTGCTTCCCAAAGAAGAAGCTACCAAAGTGGTTGAGGGTAGTACTTATGGGGAGGTCATCACCTGCCTTTGGAACGATTCTTTGAATTTAGGACTTGGCGTCTTTCGAAAATTGGGCTTATTTGCCATTGGATGTGGCTTGCTGTTTTTCCTGCTTTTGCTAAATTTATTTTTTAAATTTAGATTTGAGACGAAAGCGGAATTTTTTTTCAAGTTACAATTTAAAGCTAGAATTGAAATTTTCCGATATTCTTAGATTCACGGTCGAATAGCTTGATCTCGCCATTTCGACAGAATGGTACAATGGTCATAGGCTCTATCAATTCGAATGTAGGTGGAATTCACTTTGTCGGCTACCCAATCATTGACAAATTTGCTTTTCTTTTCCTGAATCGTAGCGGCTTGAATTTTGGAGTAATCCGTTTCAAGGCTCGCTTTATGGGGTGCGGTACGCGTTTGCAGATTGACGATGCGAAAAAAGCTTTCGCCGGAGGCATCAGTAAAGGAAAATGGAGCAGAATAAGTGCCTACCTTCATGGTATCAATGGTAAAATAGACGTCTGGATCCAGGTCGGCGATTTCCCAGAAGGTATTACTGGTTCTTGGGTTCACCATGCGGCCGTCATTGTTGTAGCTTTGAACATTCTCATCGGAGAAATTTTTGACCGCCAGTGAAAAATTTATTTTGGATGTCACCAACAACGTGCGAATGGAATCCAATTTTGCTTTCGCTAATTCCATGTCTGCGTCCGTAATTTCAGGTTTGATGAGAATGTGGCGAGTTTTAATAGAATTTCCTCGGCGCTTTAATAATTGAATGAGGTGGAAGCCGAATTTAGACTCAACGATAGGCGAAATTTCATCCTCATCCAATTTATATGCGGCGGCCTCAAATTCGGGGACGAATTTTCCGCGTTTTGTCCAACCCAGGTCCCCGCCAATTCGGGCAGAGCCAAAATCATCCGAATAGGTTTTTGCCAATTCCGCAAAATCTTCACCGCCATCAATGATACGTTGGCGTATTTTTTCCAACTTTTCAATGGCAATTTGTTTTTGCTTCTCATTGACCTTAGGTTTGTAAACGATTTCTCCAATTTCTACTTCAGAGTTGAAATAAGGAAGGCTATCAATTGGAATCCGGTCAAAAAAATCTTTTACCTCGGAGGGGGTGGAAGAAATGTCCTCGATTATTTTGCTGCGCATTTTTTCGGATAAAATTTGGTTGCGAAGGTCCTCCCGAAAAGCCTCTTTAACTTCTCCAATAGATTGACCGTAATACTCTTCGAATTGCTTTACGTCGCCGCCCATATAGGCGAGAATTTGGTCAATGCGGGCATCCAATTGTATATCTACTTCGGCATCCAACAATGGGATGCTGTCCAATTTAGCTTGATTGACCAATAATTTTTGAGCAAGCAGTTGGTCGAGTATCGTGCATCGTGCATCTTCGGGTAAACCGCCTTGTTGGGCAGCTGCCAGGGCATATTGTTCCTCCACATCGGAGAGCAAAACGATTTCAGTACCCACGTTCGCAATGACTTTGTCAATCACCTCTAGTTGTGCAAACGCACTGCCAATCAGGAAAATAAAACTGAAAACAAGAAATAATCTGTTATTCATAAAAATGATTGTTAAACGAATTCAAGTAAGTCAAAGAGTTAGAAAAGGTACTTTTCCATCTTCTCTC
>CAZJYF010000095.1:0-5678 GCA_964549665.1 uncultured Saprospiraceae bacterium | reverse complement strand
CTTTCTCACTCTCTCACCTATTTAAACACCCGCACATTATTCCTTCGCAGGGCATCCTTGTACATTTGTTCTTTTCGGTCTTCTAACAATTTAATTTTGCGATTGTGTAAAATAACTTTCGTAGCCTGATATTCGATATAAGAAAGCGGGGCGATTTCTTTTTTGGAAACCACTTCCAATACTTTGAAAAAATATTGAAACCCCTCATCCCGGATAATAAAATCCTTTTTGGTGCTAATATTTCCTTCTGTCAGCGTCCCCGGTGGAAGGAACGAAGCAATGTCGGCTACCTGGAACCAAGTGCTGTATTCCAATTGATGAATGGTGGCGTGATTATTAGCATAAGCCACCATTGCGTCAAAATCTGTTGGTTTGTCACTATTCCACCATCGCTGCAATTTAGAAAGATTGGGAGCAGAAAGAGGTACTTTGATAAGAAGGCAGCGCACAATGGGCGTTTCCAATTGGTACTGTTCTTTATTTTTTTGGTAAAATGCGTTCAACTCCTGCTGGGTGATGGTTGAATCCAACAACTGTTCCACCAAGACCTTCTCGTAATTGTATCGAATCAGGGAAGCCCGATAGTCCCGAACCAATTTATCTATGTTGAGGTCTTGGGGGATGCTTTTTTCAGCTTCGTGCATCATCACCGCATCCCGCATCCACCGCTCCAAATAGGCATTGATAATCAAGGCACTATCCTCCGACGACATCCCTTCCGGTATCATCCCCTCCAATTCCGAAAGAGATAGTGTTTTGTTGTACACCTCTGCCAATAATTGATCCTTATCCGAAGAGGGTCCATCCCCCGGTACGCATGCTTGAATTGCCAAACAATAGAAAAGGAACAAAAATATGGGTTTCAGAAAGTGATACATTCGAGAAGAATTCTTGTGAATTGAGAAAAAAATTGCCGTTCTACATTTTCAAAAATTCCATAATTTCTATTCGCTGTTTTAATAACCAGCCGAGGACCAATGACTATTGTATTTCTCATTTACGGATCAGATTTTCAAATACTTTTTCATTTACCTCGACTTTGTAATCGCTCCGCAATTTTTTAACCCATTCTTCTTCCAAATAATCCTGGTAATCGGCTACCACGTAACCCCTGCCTTCTTTTAGGGATTTCTGTGCAGGGGGAAGTACTTTTTCAATTTTCAAAAAATTGTAGGACTGGTCCCGTTTGCTGATTTCGGTTGGCGACAATGCCCCCACTTCCCAAGTCATTTTGTCCAACACTTCATTTCGGCCTTTTTCAATTGTTTTTTCTTTGGCAAAAAGAATTTTTTGTTTCTCATTGGCATTGAAATGTTCCAAAACTTTTTTGCGAGGATTTTTTGAAGCAAAATCCCGTGCCTCTGTGATAAGTTGTTTGTGGCCTTTTTTTAGCGAATACTGACTGACCACCGCCCGTTCTTTCCAGCTGTAATTCTCCTTCATTTTTTCATAAAAAGCCTCCAAACCCAAAGTGTCGCTGGAAGCTTTGTCCCAAACTTTTCTTTTCGTTGCTTCAAAAAGAAGAATGCCCTCCTCGTATTCCCTCATCAAAGATTTGAATTCTGGGTACTTCACTTCCAACTGTCGTTCTTCAAATTTTATCGCATTCTCACTCACAAAGTCCTGGTACATTTTCAAGGCTACTGCTAAGGTCGAAGCGTGTTGCCCCATTCGTTGCCGTTTGCGTGAAGACTGTTGAAGGTACTTTGTGAAATCATTCAACGACACTTTCATTTTATTACCAAAAACAAATAGAATATCCTTCGATTTACCTTTTGGGGCTTTCCATTTGTAGGTAAGAAAGTTTTGGTCTAAAGAGTCGGTAAATTTTTTGAGGGTTGTATTGAATTGCATGAAGTTGCCCTCTTTCTTAATTCGTTCTATCATCCTTTTTTTTGCTTGTTCAAAGCGGTAAAATTTCTTTATTTTGTTTTGCAGGCGGGCTTTTTGGTACTCGAAAGAATTATCCCTTTTGCTAATCCGCTTAATGATGTGCCAACCGATACTCGTTGGCACAGGCCGGGTGTATTGGCCATCTTCGGAAATTGAAAATGCAGCATCTTCGAAGCTATTTTCGTAGCGATTGATTCCAAAGAAACCGATGTAGCCGCCTTTGGGTCCGGTCACTTTGTCGTCTGAATAGGCTTTCGCCAAATCTTCGAATGATTCGCCCGCCTCTAACCTTTGATAGATGCTGTCCATTCGGAGGCGGGCTTTCACTTCGTCTCCGCTTTTGTCGTTTCTGGCCAGGATATGGGCCACTTCCATTTCCCCTCTGGCCGCACGCCGCTTGTGAATAAGCAAAAGGAAATAGGCGTCTTTGGTGCGAATCGGACCGTGGATTGTTCCCAGGGGTAGGGTATAGGCTGCTTTTTCCAAGTTGTAATAACCATTGGGAAACAATGCGGTAACAAAGCCAATGTGCCCGTCATTTATCACCACTGATTCGTCATCAGAATATGCCCTTGCTATCTTTGCAAAGCTTTCTCCCTTTTCCAGTTTCTGCTTCGCTTCATTGATCTTTTGGTAGGCAGCCAGCGTATCGTTATTTGGGCTGGTCTTGACGCCAAATTTGACCATGATGTAGCTGATATCTACATCCTGTTGCATGTGTTCGTATGCTTCTTTCACCAGTTTTTCCGTCACCTGCCGATCTGTGAGATAGGAGTTGGCCAATTGCTTTCGATAACCTGCCAGTTCATCAATCAGGTCGGGTATAGTATCCAATTTCATTTCGCGGGCGCGCTGTACTTTCAGTTTGAATTTGATATACAAATCGAGGTATTCCTCCAGTGAACTTTTCGAGTAATCTGCCTTGTCGCCATTCGTTTTGTCGTAGATGTAAATGAATTCGGATACAGGCACCGGATTTCCTGCTACCGTAAACAGCACCGGGTCCTTATCGCCATTTTGCGCTAGCGCCATCAAATTGAAAAAAAAGTTGGCGATTATGAAAACCAGAATTCGGCTTCTCATACTTTTTATTTTTGTGGTAATTGCAATCATTGGATTCAGAGAGTTTAATTTTCGAATCGGTTGGTTTTGTGATTTTGAAGGGGTAATCCCCTGTTTAAAAAAAAACTGCGCAAAATTAGCAATTTTTGGGGTTTGTGAGACCTGGAGGGAGAAGGAATTAGAGAGGTAAGTTTTTAAATTGGCAATAAGCGGATTTTTGGTAGGTCCTACAAGATTGGAAAAATATAAATGAAAGATACAAAATACATTCCACCGGAGCTCGAAACTGCCGCAACTCCTGAGCTTCCACTCCGAGAAGCTCAAAGGGACATTCTGGTAATTGGGCTTCTCAAAGCGGAAGCTTCGAGTTTTGGTTTGTTAATTTTTTGGCGGCGGGTCAATCATTATATGCGCGCGATGTGTACCGGGATTCATTATCCACGGGCCTCCCGGAACGGTAGGCTTGGTGGGTAGTCCCGTAGATTCAGCCGTGGCGAAAGGAATGTAAACGACGTAGCGATAATTAGCGCCTGACACTTTGCCGGTGGCGGAGTCGTATTTCCCGTCCGGTCCGGAAAGGACGTGCAAGGTAGAAGGGTGATCCGGCATTTTCAGTTTGCCTGACTTTGCCTCTGCTTCCCGGATGTCAAAAATTTCAGAAGAAGATTTGCCTTCTTTTTTCAACTGCCGGCCTCGGGCCATAAATGGTTCCAGGTCTTTGTGATAGCAAGCCACGCTGAATCCCGGTTTAATTGGGTCGTCGGCCAGGCAGATGAGGGCATTGGTTCCTTCGCGAAGACTCACTAAATTTCCTTGGGAGTCATATCCCAATACCGCTGCGCCTTCCCTTGCATCTTCAGGGGCTGCCATGATGGCGGCTCCGATTTGTTCTGCTTTGTTTGGAATTTCCTGCGCACAGCTATTCAAGCCAAAAAGAGTTAAGGCTAAAAACAATACATTTTCTTTTCGCATGGTTAAAGGTGTTTTTTGAAAAATTTAATGCACCGTAGCTCCGAGCAGAAGCTCGGAGCTACGGTCAATTCGAGTTACTATAAATGTTGCGCAATTTCAGACACGGAAGCCCGTTGTTTGTAATCCGGGTTGTAAAAAGCATACGTAATCTTGCCATCCTGGCCAATAATGTAGGTGGCTGGAACCGGCAAATTGGCTTCATCCGAACCGTTCGTTTCGGCAATATCTGCCTTTAAATATTGTCGGATTTTGCCCTGATAATCTTCCGTAACATGGAAGGCTACTTGGTAGGAATTCATTATGCTCAAATCGCTATCCGAAATCACTGGGATGCTCAATCCGGTTTTTTCGATGGTTTTGTTCGCATTCTCTGCCGTTTCGGGAGTCACCGCGATGACGCTAGCGCCCTTTGCCGTCAATATCGACAATTTCTCTTGGAATCTACTTAGGTATCTATTGCAAACAGGACACCAATAGCCCCGGTAAAAAAACAACACGACCGGTCCTTTTTTCAGTTTTTCCGATAGGGAAATAGCGTTCCCATTTTGGTCTTTACCGGAAAATTCTGGCGCTGTGTCACCGACTTTCAAACCGCCAAGGTGGTTGTCCGGGCTGTCCGCAATGCCGAATTTTGTTAAGTCTTGAGAGACAGGAGTGGGAGGTGGCGTTTCGGATTTCATTTCCTTATCGTTTTTGCTGTTGGTGTTGGTTTCGCATGCAAAAAACAGGAAACCAAAACAAATTAGAATGGATGCTGCAAATTTCATTGTTTTGTTTTTTATGAAAAAAAGAAGGTACAAATGACTGTTTAAAAAATTCCCAATTTGGAACAATGTACGGTTTCGCCCTCCGCATCAGCTGCTAGACTGCTTATTTGTCTGCTGTTTCCTTGAAATGAGACCCTTCCAGAAATTCCTTGGTAAAATGTTCCCTACGTTTTGGTTTGGAAAATTTTTCTTTGTTGAATTCGGCTGATTTGCCTTTTGGAATGGACAAACTTTCCCACTTTTCTCCTTTTATCATCCGGCCAACAAACACCAATTGCCCAATGTGATAGGCGTAATGTGCCAATTGCCTGTTTATCGCTTCAACTACGGTATGGCCTAAATTGCGGATATAAATGGTGGTGCCAAAATTATCTTTATCCAATGAATTTATGGCTTGGAATAAACAGTTCCATCCCTCCTCCCATTTTTCTTTTAGTTCATCAAAGGAGGCAATATCGTTTTCAAATTCAGCCTCCCTGTCCCGCCATTCTTTTTCGCCATCCGTCGTCAAAAAATCGGTCCACCGGGACAGCATGTTTCCCCACAAATGCTTGACAATGATGGCGATGGAATTGCTCTCTTCATTGTATTGCCAGAACAGGTCTTCTTCCGAAAGCTGGCGAAATGTTTTGTCTCCCAACAATTTGTAATATTCAAATTGCTTTTTTACGCTTTCCAAATAATTCTCTTCCAAAGTTTCAAAGCTTAAATTTAAAAAAATAAGATAAATTGAAATTAGCTGACTGCCTACTGCCTAACTGCCCCCTTATTCCATTCCCAAATGCCCCATTTCAATGTTTCGGGAATTTTTATTCTGCTTTGTTTCATTGTCAGGAAAATGTTTCCGCGATGATGTGCTTCGTGCGAAATGTAATAGCCAAGCATCGGAACAACCCCCCGTTTGAAATTGGGAACCACGCCTTCCTTTTCAATGCAATCCGCGATATATTTTTCCATGATGGCTCCCGATTGCTCAAAGGCTTC
>CAZJYF010000094.1:0-10539 GCA_964549665.1 uncultured Saprospiraceae bacterium | reverse complement strand
GCCATTGCTTTCACAGGAATTTCCCGGCATTCACGAAATCAATGCCGTGGATGCTGCCGGTGTCCACCCTTTAATGTTGGCAATCGGCAGTGAACGATACATGCCTTTCCGCGAACCAAAACCGGAGGAAATTCTGACACAGGCCAACCACCTTCTGGGAAAAGGGCAAACTTCTCTTGCAAAATTTCTTTTCATCGCTGCGAAAGGAGATGACCTCACGCTTTCAACCAATGACATCCCTCGCTTTTTTAAGCACGTTTTGGAAAGAGTGGATTGGACGAGAGACTTGCATTTTCAAACCAAAACGAGCATCGACACCTTGGATTATTCGGGCAGCGGTTGGAACGCCGGCTCAAAAGTCGTCATCGCTTGTTGTGGGGAGAGAAAGCGCGAATTGAAGGCAATTTTGCCGCCCGATTTTGTTTTGCCGAATGGTTTTTCCAATCCAAAATTCCTTCAAAAAGGTATTCTGGTCATTGAAGGCCCTAAATTCAGCAGCGAAGAATCTTATGAAAACCCGGAACTGCTCGCCAACTTTTTAAAGAAATTTGACCTGAAAAACATACCTCTTATCGTACTGACGGACGACAGTCAATTTGCCGTTGCGAGCCTGGATAATTTTCTTTGGTCCACCTTTACGAGAGCCAACCCCTCGCACGACATTCACGGTGTACGCCCCTGCTTCGACCACAAACACTGGGGGTGCGCCGGCCCCTTAATCATCGATGCCCGCATTAAACCCCACCACGCCCCTCCATTGCTGACGGATAAAAAGGTGGCCCAAAAAGTGGATAAATTCTTTGCAAAGGGAGGTGAGTTGGAGGGGTTAATTTAGAATGGAAAGGGTTTCATAATAAAAAATCAAACCGCAAGCAAATCGGGAAACAGTTCCGCAATACCTTCCTCCTTCGCCGCACAAATACCCCTTTCGGTAATCAAGCCGGTGACTAAGCGGGCGGGGGTTACATCGAAAGCGTAATTGGCTGCGGGGCTTTGTTTCGGGGTGAGCAAAACTTTCTGCAGCTTCCCTTTCCGATTTCCTTGGATGTATTTCACCTCTTCCGCTCCCCGCTGTTCAATAGGGATTTCTTTCAATCCATCCCGAATGGTCCAATCGAAGGATGAAGAAGGAAGGGCTGCATAAAAAGGAACCCCGTTATCGAATGCGGCGAGGGCTTTGAGATAGGTGCCGATTTTATTGCCGACATCGCCGCGCAAGGTGGTGCGGTCGCTTCCGACAAGGACTAAATCCACCATTCCGCGCTGCATCAGATGTCCGCCTGCATTGTCGGTGATAATGGTGTGCGGGATGCCCTGTTCACCCAATTCGAAGGCGGTCAACCGGGCGCCTTGATTTCGCGGTCGGGTTTCATCGACCCACACGTGGATATTGACCCCTGCCTCGAAAGCGGCATAAATGGGTGCGGTAGCCGTTCCGAAGTCAATGCAGGCGAGCCAACCGGCATTGCAGTGGGTGAGGATATTGACCGTTTCGCCTTTTTTTTGCGAGCTTATTTTTTCAATAATCTCAAAGCCAAATTCACCGATTTTCCGGCAATGTGCGACGCTTTCTTCGGTGATGGCTTCCGCTATTTTTAAAGCGAGAGCAATCTTCTCCTGTTTGGTATTTCCTTTTTCAAGAGCATTCAAAACCCTGTCAAGGGCGTAAGCCAAATTCACGGCTGTGGGCCGCGTGGCTTTTAATTGCACGGCCGACCGGTTCAAAAATTTATCGAAAGTCCGGTCGGGAGGAGCTTGCAGAGTTGCCAAATACATTCCGTAGGCGGCTGCCGAACCAATTAAAGGAGCGCCCCGGAGGTGCATTTCTTCGATAGCTCTCGCTAAATCCTCCACACTTTTCAGGTCTTCAACCACAAATTGATGCGGCAACCACCGTTGGTCAATTATTTGCACGACGGCGGAATCATCCTCCTTCAGCCAAATGGTCCGGTAGTGTTTTCCATTAACTTTCATGTTGGAATATATTGAAAAGACGCGCGTTTTCAGTTGGCAACTGGCAGTTGAAAGTTGGCAGGTTGAAGATAATGCAACTGCTTGTAAATCAATTTCATAAACAAACTGCCTACTGCATATTGCCGACTGCTGGCTGCCGACTGAATTACCCGGCAATCATAAGCCCCCCGTCCGCCTCAAATACACCTCCCGTGCAATAACTGGAAGCCTCTGAAGCGAGGAAAACGGACAAACCGGCAATTTCGTCCGGCATTGCCATGCGGCCGGCGGGAAGATTTTTTTCAATTTGTTTCAACAGCGCTTCATTTTGCCAAATGGCAGTGCTGAATTTAGTTTTTATCAAACCGGGGCAAATGGCGTTGGAACGGATTCCGTCGCGTCCCCATTCTTTTGCCTGGTTTTTGGTCAGCATGATGAGAGCGGCTTTGCTGATGCTGTACAAACCCAAGCCGAAGGAAGGTTTCAAACCTTCGACTGAGGCAATGTTGATAACCGAACCGCCCCCGCGTTCCTTCATGACGGGATAGCAAAAATTGGCAAGGGAGAAGCTGGCTTTCACATTGATGTTCATGATTTTATCAAACACCCCACCCTCCGCTTCCGCAATGGGACCAAAGACTGGATTCGTAGCTGCATTGTTGACTAGGATATCCACCCCGCCATAAATTTCGACGGTTTTTTGGACAAGCGCTTTGAGTTGGCCTTCATCGCCCACATGACAGGCCAGCCCGGTGGCTGAAAGTCCGTCTTGTCGAAACGCATTGGCGACGGCATCCACGGCTTCTTGCTTGCGGCTGCTGACAATTACCCGGGCCCCAAATTCCGCCAAACCACGGGCGATACTTTCTCCGATTCCTTTACTCGAACCCGTTATGATGGCAACTTTGCCTTCGAGTTGGAATAGGTTCTTGATTCTTTCAGCCATGATTTTGTTTTTTGGTGGTTTCGTCATTTTTCACCAACTCAATAAATTTCAACTGTTGAAATACTTCTTTTCTAAGTGCCCTTAACCGGTTTTTCGCTTCGCTTTCGAGTTTGCCAAAGCGACTCCTCATTCTAAACTTAGCATAAACCTCCTGGTAAACCAAGGCGAAAAATCCCAAAAAAGGCATTGCCAAAACGAGGGCAAGAAGGAAGCTATTTCCAGAAATAATAGCCGAGGCAAGCCAAATGAGAAAATATAGAACATAGACCACCATTCCGACAGCGAAGCGAACCGAGGCGTGAAATTCAATCCGCTTGACGCGTTTATCGGCAATATAGACGGCCAGACCAAGGGGAGGATAATTCAGCAAATAACCTATGAAAAAAGGCACAAAACCGACGAAGAAAAAAAGGTTCCTTAGAAAAGATTTCCCGTCCTGATTTGCAACGGCTAGGTCGGTCAGGTTAAAACTTTCCAATTGACAGAAATACTGTCGAAGAATGCCTTTTAAATTCTCTTTATCCACCATCTCCATTTCATTAATTTGATTGGCAAGGGCCTTTTCCTCCGAAAGGGGGGAAGCGTCTTCTGCCACCAGCGGGAAAATGGATTCTGCCCGGTTATTTCGACTCATTTCCAATACCCCATTCACCACTTCGTCATCTTCCGGTTTTTCAATATGAACGATTTGTTTTTGCAGCCTTCTTTCGACTTCCCGCGTCATCATTTCAACTGCCAAGCGTTCTTCTTTTTCATAAATTTTCAAAAAATCTCTCACACAAACGGGCTCGCCGAATTCGACCATCACTTCGCTTCGAAAGCGGTGCGAGTCCGTGTAACTTATTCCTACGGGAACGATGCAAACACCATCATTTCCATATTTTTCATAGACGCCAAAAGCCATTCGCGCGCCGCCTTTCTGCAATGGTCGAAGCCGCTTTTCGTGCTTTACCACTCCTTCCGAAAGGATTAAAATATGCTTGCCTTGGCTCAGATTCCGAATGGCAAAATCCATCGACTTCGGATTTTTTCGCAAGCCGCTAAAACCTTTTTTATCTCGCAGCCGAAAGATGGGTATATTGTGTAACGCAACCAAGAAAAATCGCCTAAGTGGGGAAGAAAAAAAATCGCCGCGAAGGATAAAATACAACGAATATTTGTAAAAACTCGCAATTAGGGAAGGGTCTAAAAAGGCAGTGGGATGATTGACTGCAAAAATTTTCGGACCTCGGTCTGGCACAAGTTCCCGATTGGAAAAATAGACCTTTCGGAAATACACTTGGAAAGCAATGTGGGCAAGTAGTTTTGTAATCTCGTAGAGCATGGAATCATTCAATCAAAATCTCGAATCTCTCGCCGCTTTCAAAGAATTGAACGCAAACGGAATTCCTCCCAATTAAAATGAATGCACTTTGATGAAACGGGAAATACTTTATTTCTCCCGGTTTCCATTAGTCAAGCCTCGTTCAATCACTTCCATTAAAAGGTAATCAATAGATTCCTTGACTGTCGGCACAATGGTCAGTACTGTATCGAGGCGGGAGATTTCTATTAGCTTTTTCACACTGTCATGAACAATGCCTGTCAAAATAAAAGAACCATCATTTTTCCAAAGACGGTTTGCTGTCAAAATGGCGCTCAGACCTGAAGAATCAACATACCGTACTTCCGACAGGTCGAGAATCAAATTGGAAATCCCTTCGCTGGATAAAATGACAAATTCCGATTTCAGGTCAGGGGCCACCGTGGAATTGAGGTTCTCTTCTTCAAGACTCAAAACTGAATACTTTTCCTTTTTATCGATTGAAAATTTCATAGACACTCGAATTATTACTTACCTTTGTTTGATTGCGCTACAAATGTATCAATTCTGCTGTAAATTGTGACACAATTATCTTCAAACTTTTTCTTTAACACCACAGCATTGGATTATTTTTTTTCAACCTCATTTCTTTTTAGATTGAAATTCATATATTTACACATATTATTTATCAACTAATGTAATAAAAAAACCATCTCCCCCTTTCGGCTGTTTTCAACTTAGACTTTTTCAGCCGACAATTTTGTTTTCAACGAATGATTCCGCACTTTACACCTGAAAATATGGGCTAGAATTGCATGATTTAGAATTGTTTTGTTTTGCAAAGCAATCATTTCAATCATTGAAAATTACAGCCTTTGAATATCAAACTGTTGAATATTTTGCAATAGAAATCACATTAGTTTTTTATTTAATCTATAAATTGTCTGTAACTGGCACTATTTTTTCAGAAACGACAATCGAAGTTGATTGAAAAGGAACCATTTTAATTGTAAAAGGAATTTGCCTGCAAAGTACAATCCAAAACTTTTTCAAAATAAGGTTTGTAAACTTGAATAATTAATTTTAATATTGTTTCAAATCCCGATAAAGCAATTAGGCTGAAACAATAGAACCTGCAGTAAACGTTATGATGAACAATAAGAAATTCTCACCGAAAGTTAAAGAAATCATTCGCCGAAGCCGTGAAGAAGCCATTCGCCTTGGACAAGATTTCATTGGTACCGAACATCTCCTACTGGGGCTGATGCACAAAAAAAACAGCTTGGCTATGCGGGTGTTGGGTTCACTTGATATTGATTATGTGGAGCTAAAACAAGTAATTGAAGATTCCATTCCTCGTCGCCCTTCCATTACGGCAGCTATCAATGTCGGTAATCTGCCTTTAAATAAACAGGCAGAAAAAGTTTTGAAAGTGACCTTTTTGGAAGCCAAATCGCTCAAAAGCGATGAAATAGCCCCCGAACATTTGTTGCTTTCCATCCTCAAGCACAAAGAAAATCCAGCCTCCAAAATTTTGAATCAATTCGATGTAGATTACGACATATACAAAGCTGAGTTGGAATATGTAAGACAGGAACAGGATTTCTCCTCGAATTTCGACACTTATGCCCAAACTCCTTCCGAACACGAAGAATCATACGAAGAAGAAGACAACCCTCGAAGCTACCAACAGCGAAAAGGAACCGTTAAGTCGCGCACGCCGGTTTTAGATAATTTCGGGCGAGACATTACCAAACTTGCCGAAGAGGGCAAGCTCGATCCTATCATCGGGCGAGAGAATGAAATTCAACGCGTTTCTCAAATTCTCAGCCGACGCAAGAAAAACAACCCTATCTTAATTGGTGAACCCGGGGTAGGCAAGACGGCGATTGTGGAAGGGCTGGCTTTGAGAATTCAACAAAAAAAGGTTTCCCGCACCTTATTTAATAAGCGTATCGTCATGCTCGATTTAGCGGCTCTGGTTGCAGGAACCAAATACCGGGGGCAATTTGAGGAGCGGATGAAAGCGATTATGAATGAGTTGGAAAAATCGCGCGACGTAATTCTTTTCATCGATGAAATCCATACCATTGTGGGTGCCGGAGGTGCGACGGGTTCCCTAGACGCTTCCAATATTTTCAAACCTGCCTTGGCCCGCGGAGAATTGCAATGCATTGGCGCCTCTACATTGGATGAGTATCGCCAGCACATCGAAAAGGACGGCGCATTAGACCGGCGATTTCAAAAAATCATCGTGGACCCACCTTCCGCAGAAGAAACAGAACACATCCTGGAGAATATCAAAGAAAAATACGAGGAATTTCACAACGTGGTCTATTCCGACGAAGCCATATCCTCCTGCGTTAAATTGAGTGACCGGTACATTAGCGACCGCTTTTTGCCCGATAAAGCTATTGACGTATTAGACGAAGTTGGTGCAAGGGTACATTTAAAAAACATCCACGTACCAAAGCACATCGAAGAATTGGAGAAAAAAATAGAGCAAATTAAAGAACAAAAAAATCAGGCGGTTAAGAACCAACAATACGAAAAAGCTGCCGATTTGCGCGATGACGAATCCAAACTGGTTCGGCAGCTCGAATTCTCCAAAATGCAGTGGGAAGAAGAAAGCAAAACTAAGCGATATCCCGTTGATGAAGATGATATCGCCGAAGTCGTTGCCATGATGACCGGCATTCCAGTGAAGCGCGTAGCGCAAAGTGAAAGCAAAAAATTGGTCGGCATGGGGCAGGATATCAAGAAAATGATTATTGGTCAGAATGAAGCGATTGAGAAAGTGACAAAAGCCATCCAGAGAAACCGCGTGGGATTGAAAGACCCTACCCGACCAATTGGATCGTTTATTTTCCTTGGTCCTACCGGAGTTGGAAAAACCGAATTGGCGAAAGCGCTTGCCCGGTATATGTTCGATTCGGAAAATGCCCTCGTCCGGATTGACATGAGCGAATACATGGAAAAATTTTCCGTGAGCCGCCTCATCGGCGCCCCTCCCGGCTATGTAGGATATGAAGAAGGCGGTCAACTGACCGAAAAAGTAAGGCGCAAGCCCTACTCCGTCATTTTGCTCGACGAAATCGAAAAAGCCCACCCAGACGTTTACAATATCCTTCTTCAGGTTCTCGATGACGGACAACTGACTGACGGCTTGGGTAGGAAAGTGGATTTCAAAAATTCCCTCGTCATTATGACCTCCAACATAGGTGTCCGGCAATTGAAAGATTTCGGACAGGGAGTTGGTTTTGCTACGAAATCCAGGCGCGATTCTGCAGGCGAACACACTAAAAGTGTTATTCAGGATGCTTTAAAGAAAACTTTTGCTCCCGAATTTCTCAACCGGGTAGATGACATAGTCATCTTCAACAGCTTGGGCAAAAAAGAAATCTTTAAAATTATTGATATTACGCTGAAGGATTTGCACCATCGCCTCGAAAGCATGGGCTACATATTAAGTCTTTCAAAAAAAGCAAAAGATTTTGTGGCCGAAAAAGGATTCGACCCTCAATTCGGTGCAAGACCTTTGCACAGAGCCATTCAAAAATATGTGGAAGACCCGCTTGCAGAATTCATTTTGAACGAAAGCCCTCCGGAAGGAAGCGTTTTGGATGCTATATTAAATGAAGACAAAACTGAAATTCAAATCACCTTGGCAAAAAAGGTAAAATCAGACGTTTGATTGAAAAGAAAAAAGGTCAATGCCTTAAATTGCAAACACGAAGCATCCAGGGTATTGACCTTTTGTTAAATATTGCCTGTGTTGGTTCCCCAACAATTCTACCTTTCAGGATAGTTTCCTCCGATTTTTTTATTCCAAACTTTCAGCTTGTCAAAAAATTATACTTTCGCTGATAATAGATTGAAAGTCGGCTATTGGAAACATTGAATATATCCAATTCCTAAATTGCAACTAACTATAGTGTTCAAATAATTGCCCCAAAATGGGTAAAGAAAGGGAAATGCAGGATATTGATAAATAAGTCCAAAATATATAGGTAATCTTTCCTATTTTTGTCCCTGAAAAATATTTTGGCATGTCACCTCAATTCCAAATGTTCATCAAGTTTCGCTCAGTTCCCAATTTTGGGAGATTCTAAATGCTATCAAACCACTATTTTTCGAAAACAGCGAAATTGCATTGGTTTTTGTTTAATGTCAAAAATCTATAATTAACCAACAATTATCTAACAAAAAAAAAATCATTTGGCAAGGAGAAAAAGCAGACCAAAACAAAAAACTTTCACATTAAGATTTAGGATAAATCATCAAATCAGAAATTCCGAAATCCGTCTAGTCGGAGATAATTTGGATGAAGTAAGTGAAGTTGCTGAGGAGACAATTGAAGCTGGCATCTACTCCACCCGGAAAGCTGTGGAATGGGCTAATAAAATGGAGTTAGATTTAGTAGAAATCTCGCCCAAAGCCGACCCGCCCGTTTGTCGCATCACGGATTACAAAAAATTCCTTTACGAACGCAAGAAAAAAGAAAAGGAACTCAAAGCCAAGACAGCCAAGACGGTCGTAAAGGAAATACGCTTCGGACCGAATACGGATGAACACGATTTTGCGTTCAAACTAAGGCATGCCAAGACCTTTCTGGAAGATGGCGCTAAGGTAAAAGCTTACGTCTTTTTTAGAGGCCGGACAATCATTTTCAAAGAGCGGGGCGAATTGTTGCTGCTGCGATTATTGAAAGAATTAGAAGGTTTAGGCTCGGCCGAAGCCCTTCCCAAAATGGAAGGACGCCGGATGACGGTCATCATCACACCGAAAAAGAAGAAAAAAGGATAAGCCGGCTGTATAGGCGTTTAGGGAAACCAACTTTGAGATATTCTTATTTGCTTTCAACTTTGTCTTTCCGAAAATTGGGAACTTTAGAACATTTCCATACCTTTGCCGCTCTTTTGAAAAAAAAATTATCAATCATGCCCAAATGTAAGACGCACTCCGGTGCAAAGAAGCGATTCAAAGTAACGGGTTCTGGGAAAATAAAACGATTTAAAGCTGGAACTTCCCACTTGCTGCGAAAGAAAAGCAAAAAAACAAAATTGCAGCTTCGCCATTCTACCATTGTTTGCAAAGCAGATGAAGGAAGAATTAAAAAACTACTTTGTATTTAGCTGATGCTTTCGCATGACAAGTCTTAAAAACTTTGGTAAAACTCAATTCTTTTAACGAGAGCATAGATTTGAAGCGTTGATTTTTCAACCTCTATGCTGGACTAAAAATTAAAAAGCATGCCACGTTCAGTAAATTCCGTTGCAGCCAGACAACGACGCAAAAAAATTCTTAAAGCAGCCAAAGGCTATTTCGGTGCCAGAAGTAAAGTTTATACCGTAGCCAAGAACGCGGTAGAAAAAGGCTGGGTATATGCCTACCGAGACAGAAAAAACAAAAAACGGGCGTTTCGTCGTCTGTGGATTGCGAGAATCAACGCCGCTGCCCGGATAGAAGGTATTTCGTATTCAAAATTCATGCACCTATTGAATTCCAACGATGTTAAACTTAACCGGAAGGTGTTAGCCGATTTGGCAATGAACAACCCTGAAACTTTCAAACAAATAGTCACTGCTGTGAAATGAATCGGTGGTTTTTTCAAAAAAGGGGAAATGATTGGACAATCATTTCCCCTTTTTTATTTTCTTAGCAACAGTGAAAAATATCTTTTCAGGACAAAAAAAGCCCGAAAGAAACTTTCGGGCAATTTGAACAAATCTTACAATTTTTAACCAAAACTTGAGCGAAAATTAAGTATTAATTTAGCTCAAAAAAACAAAAAAAAGACTCTTTTTGTGACAGACAAAAAGAGTCTTTTTTTTGTTTTTACCAATTATAAAATTAAAGGCGACCTGCTACTTTGGTTGGTCAACCTTCATAGTGACATAAAAACTACCGAGCCGCTTTCGCTGCTTTTGAAAAGGATTTTCTTTTTTTGGCTTCTTTGCCTTCCAAATTTCCGCTAAGGTCATACATCACCGGCGTGGCAATAAAGACGGAAGAATAAGTACCGA
Source organism: uncultured Saprospiraceae bacterium (assembly GCA_964549665.1). Lineage (GTDB taxonomy): Bacteria > Bacteroidota > Bacteroidia > Chitinophagales > Saprospiraceae > CAZJYF01. The sequence goes on along the minus strand of CAZJYF010000094.1, from coordinate 311 downwards.
CCACTATTCCGATCAAAAGGGCAAAAGCAAAACCTTTAATGCTGCCACCTCCAAACACGAAAAGGATGGAAACGACAAACAGGGTCGTCAAAGAGGTAATTACGGTCCTGCTGACGGTACTGTTTATGGCATTATTGATTATTTCCTTATTGGTACTTCCGATAAAAGCATTTTTATACTCCCGCACCCTGTCAAAAACAACTACGGTATCGTTGATGGAATAACCAATGACGGTTAGGATGGCAGCGATAAAAGCCTGGTCAATTTCCATCGAAAAAGGAAAAATGCCGTGAAAGAGAGAAAATACGCCC
>CAZJYF010000093.1:0-10553 GCA_964549665.1 uncultured Saprospiraceae bacterium | reverse complement strand
GGAGGCGCTCAAGGAGTTGCCCCAGGTGAAGACCTTGTTTAAAATTCAAAGGATACAGGTTTGGATCACCGATACCCGCAACGCAACAGAAGATATTCGCGACATCGTCGCCATTGCAGATTTAGGGGAACCTCGCCGGGTGACCAATAAAACGCCTGAATTTCAACCCCCTACTTTCCCCCGTTATCGCGACTTGGACGGAGATGCACTGCCGGACAATTTTGCCAATCCCATTTACAACGAGTTGGTGTCGGACCCTCGAACGAAATTCGTGGATAAGGCCGTGAACGTACTGAAGACGCCACCATTTAGTTTTCAGCAGCCCAGAGACTTTGAAAAAGTGAGTGCCAGGATGCTATCGGGCACCGAGTTTGACTACCATCCAAATCTTGGATTTATATCCTTGAATATCAATGTACAACCCGACCAGGTAGTAGGTGTTGCTTTTGAATACGCTTATAGAGATACGGTTTATCAAGTGGGCCAACTGGCGGAAGATGTCTCTCAAAGTTCCGACACCATCAACCAAAATGTGCTTTTTGTAAAAATGTTGAAAAGCACCACCCAACGGGTAGATTTGCCCACCTGGGATTTGATGATGAAAAACGTCTATTCCATCGGTGCTTTTCAGGTAGCAGAAGATGAATTCAAACTCGATATTTTTTACGACGACCCAGGAGAAGGCAGAAAGCGCTTCCTACCGGAGAGCAATCTCGCGGGAATCCCTCTACTACAAGTTTTCAATCTAGATAATTTAAACACCCAACGCGACCCACAGCCGGACGGCGTTTTCGATTTTGTACCTGGTCTAACGATTAATACGCGCAATGGGCGGATCATGTTTCCCAGATTGGAGCCATTTGGAAGCGCCCTGGCTCAACAATTTACAGACCCGGCCGACAGTGCCAAGTTCGTTTACAGCAGGCTCTACAATTCCACCATTACCACTGCACGGGAATTTGCAGAATTTAACCGCTTCACTATCGAAGGCAGTTTTAAATCGAACGTCACGGCAGACATTTCTTTGGGTGCGTTCAACATACCCCCCGGTTCGGTGCGGGTTACGGCAGGAGGACAAACGCTGATAGAAGGAAGGGATTATGAAGTGGATTACAACATCGGACGCTTAAAAATTTTGAACGATGCCGTTCTCAGCTCAGGGCAACCCATCCGGGTTTCTTTTGAAGACAACACCCTTTTTGGTTTTCAAACCAAGACCATGCTGGGCCTGCGCGCCGATTACGAAGTGAACAAAAACCTGACCCTCGGCGCCACCCTTCTCAAATTGTTCGAGCGCCCTTACACCCAGAAAGTCAACATCGGAGATGACCCCATCAACAACACCATTTACGGCTTGGATGTCAATTACAGTGCGGAAGCGCCCTGGCTAACCAAGTTAGTGGATAAAATACCACTCATCGATACCAAAGAGCCTTCGAGTATTACCTTTTCGGCGGAAGCAGCCGCCCTGCGGCCCGGTCATTCCAAAGCTATCAATGAATCCGGCGACGGTCAGACCGAAGGGGGTGGAGTCATTTATATCGATGACTTCGAAGGCAGCGTCAGTTCGTTGGATATGAAAACCCCTTTTATTGGAACCAATGGCTGGGTGCTGGCGAGTGTTCCCCAAAATGACGGGCAAAATAATAACCCCCTTTTTCCGGAGTCCAAATTTATTGACACCACGCTTTCCGGCGTAAACCGCGCGATGGTGAATTGGTACCGTTTAGACCCATCCCTCCGAGACGCCAACGAAAACAATCCATATACCTTAATCATTCAACAGCAGGAGGTTTTTCGGAATTTCACCCCTACCAATCAACTGAGCAGTTTCATCCCGATTCTCGACGTTCGTTTTCTACCGGAAGAAAGAGGACCCTATAATTTTGATTTGCCCGAAGGGACGCCCTATTCAGCAGGCATCGATAGCCAGGGGAAATTGAGAGACCCGGAAACCCGCTGGGGAGGGATCATGCGCTCCCTGAACACGAACGATTTTGAAGCTGCCAATATCGAATTTATAGAATTTTGGGTGATGAGTCCTTATCTCAGCGAGGATGGCAGCGGCGGTGGAAACCCCATCGCCAGCACCGGAAGCATGGACGGCGACCTCTATTTTGAGCTGGGCAATATTTCCGAAGACGTCATGCACGATTCGAGGAAGTTTTTTGAAAACGGGTTGCCAGGCCCCAATTTGGTGGGAAGGAGAACCGTTCAAACCGGTTGGGGTAGAGTGCCCCTCTCCTTGCAAATCACCAATGCTTTCGATATCGATCCTGAAAATAGAATTGCCCAGGATGTTGGTTTGGACGGGCTTAATGATGAAGGAGAGCGAGAAAAATTCAGTTCGTGGCTGAGTGCCATGAAAGCCGGAACTACCCCGGTGGTATTTGACAGCATCATGCAGGATCCTTCCAACGATGATTTCATCCATTTCAGGGACGAACGACTGAAGGACGCCGATATCTTCACCCGGTACAGCCGCTTTTTCGGAACCGAAGGCAACTCTCCTCCTCAAACGGGTAGCCTTACCACCTCCTCCACTACCCTGCCGGATTCGGAAGACCTCGACAGAGACCGGACCCTAAACGAGACGGAATCCTACTTCCAATACCGGGTACCTATCCACTTCGACGGTGACCGGGGTATTGACCTCGATGCTGCCGGACGGTTCATTACCGACACCATACAAAGCACCGATAATCGCCGGATTTGGTATCGCTTCCGCATCCCGCTAAATCAGGTGGACGGCGCAGAAAATTTTAAAAGAGTGGGTGGCATTCAGGATTTTCGTTCTATTCGCTTCATGCGGATGTATTTTAAAGGTTTTCAAAGAAAGGTCAACCTTCGTTTTGCCACCCTCGAACTGGTCAGAAATCAATGGAGACGATACCGGCAATCCTTAGGCGACCGTTGTGTTTCTTTTGAACCGGATGATGTTGCATCGAACGGAAACTTCGATGTCAATGCAGTAAATATTGAAGAGAACAGCACCCGGCGTCCATTCGGCTACATCCTTCCTCCCGGCATCGTTAGAGAACAGGCATTGGGCGTCAATTTGCAGGCCTTGCAAAACGAACAGGCGCTTTCCATGGGGGTTTGTGGATTGGAAGATGGAGATGCCAAAGCGATTTACAAAATCGTGAACATGGATATGCGGGTCTTCAAACGGATGAAGATGTTTGTCCATGCCGAACCAAGAGAATGTGGCATGGTGGGACCCGAAGAAATAAAAGACGGAAAATTAACGGTATTCATCCGGCTGGGTAGTGATTTTAAAAACAATTACTACGAATATGAATTGCCCCTTACCATCTCGAGGAATGAAGCTTTAGCTTATAATGACCCCGATTATCCGAGGGAAGTTTGGCGGCGGGCGAATGATTTCGACATCAATTTTGAAACCCTAAAAAAATTGAAGTTGATGCGAAACAACACCCAGAATGTCAGTGTGGGCGATGTTTTCCCGGAAGGAGGATTGCCAGACCCCGATACCACGAAAAGGGGCGCCAAATTGCGGATACGCGGAAATCCGAACCTTGGATTGGTTAAAACCGTCATGATTGGCATCCGGAATCCAAAAGAAGGCGAAACCTGCGACCCCAACGATGAACAGAGCGTCGAAATTTGGGTGAATGAACTGCGCGTGTTCGGGCTGGACGAACGCGGCGGCGTGGCGGCAACCGCAAAACTCGACCTGCAACTGGCAGACTTCGGAACGCTCTCCATGAGCACCCGTGTAAGCAGCATCGGCTTTGGCGCCATAGACCAACAATTAGCCCAAAGAGCCAAGGACGAACACATCAATTACGACATCGCGACCAGCCTCGAGCTGGGGAAATTCTTCCCGAGAAATTCGGGGCTTCGAATTCCTTTTTATTTCCAGTGGTCAAAAGAAATTAGCAATCCGCAATACGACCCCTACGACCTGGACATCGAGTTGAAAGATAAACTCAAGAATTCAGATCCTGCGATTCGGGATTCCCTGCGCAATCAGGCCCAAACCGTTACCACCATTAAAAGCGTGAATTTCACCAATGTGCGAAAAGAACGCACGCGCCCCAACAAGAAACCTATGCCCTGGGACATCGCGAATTTTAGCCTGAGCTATGCCTTTGACCAAACCGAAAGCCATGACCCGATTATCGAGAAAGATAAAATCACCCGGCAACGGGGAGCCCTCGATTACCAATATTCGCGAAAGGTGAAATATATCGAACCTTTCAAAAAAACCTTTAAAAAAGACAAGTTCCTCAAATTGATTACGGGAATCAATTTCAACCTGTTGCCCAATTCTTTTAGTTTCAGTACCCAATTGGACAGGCGCTTCAACTCGACAAAATATCGCTTCGCCGGTGAAAATCCGATTTTCAACACCTTTTACAACAAGCAATTCCTCTGGGACCGGAATTACGACCTGCAATGGGACCTTTCCAGAAACTTGAAGTTCCGGTTCTTTGCGGATAACAGCGCCGTTATCGATGAGCCGGATGAGAAGCAGTTGCTCCAAAGACATGCCTTGGACCCCGGTGACCCTTTGTTCATCGACAACATCAAAAAGTACCGGCGCGATTCCATTTGGGGCAACATCCTGCGGGGCGGGCGAACCAAATCCTATAACCACCGGGCATCCCTCAATTATACCTTGCCGTTTAAACAAATCCCTTTCTTTGATTGGGTCAATGTGCGGGCCTCCTACGAAGGTTCTTATTGGTGGGAAGCGGCCAGCCTGTCTCCCGGGGCGAACAGTTTGGGCAACATAATTCGAAACCAACAGACACGCGAGGTTCGGGGAGATTTTGATTTTGAAAAAATTTACAACTATTCGAAATACCTGAAACAAATCAACAGCAAACCCCGCCCTAACCGAAACAACAGAGGCAGGGGAAGTACCGGCAAGGCCAAAGCGCCGAGTGATGGTGGCAAGGATACCGGTAAGGAAAATAAAGACAACAAAAAAGGCAAAAAGGACAAGAAGGACAAGAAGGATAAAAAGAAAGACAAAGTCCCCAGCAAAACCGAACGAGCCGTAATTCGTCCTTTTCTAATTTTGCGAAAGCTGAATATCACCTTCAATGAAGATTTTCAAACGGTCGTCCCCGGTTATTTGCCGGGTTCCGGTATTTTGGGACTGAGCAGTTTTTCTTCTCCGGGATGGGGCTTTATTGCCGGCTTCCAACCCAATATCAAACAGGAGGATTACTTCACTTCAAAAGATTGGTTATTTAAACATTATGACCGGATTTCCGGCGACCTGCTTCAAAACAGAGACGTGGAACAGCGCCACACCCAGCGCTATTCCATCAAACTTAGGCTGGAACCCATCCGGGATTTTAAAATAGACATCGAAGCCAATCGCAACAAAACCAACGACCACACGGAGCGTTTTGCCAGGGATTCCATCTTTGTTCCGGGCCAGCGATTTCAGGAAGAGTTCAAGCACTTCGTCCCGCGCGATTTTGGGTCGTACAAGATTTCTTTCACCTCCATAAAAACCTTTTTCAACAACGATATCATTGGCTTGTTCGATAAGTTTGAAGCGAACAGGGTGATTATTGCCAACCGGTTGAGCAATGCCGGCCCCGGCACCCACGACAACCCCGATGATGCGGCAGCCCTGTTTCCGGAAGGCTATGGTCGCTTCCAGCAAAACGTGTTGGTTCCTGCGTTTTTGGCGGCATACACCGGAAAAGACCCGGCTACCGTGAAAATTGACCAGGATTACACAAAGAACGTTTTGTTGAAGACCCTTCCAAAACCCAATTGGAGGGTCACCTACAGTGGTCTATCCAAGCTGCCGATGTTCAAAGAAATTTTTCAAAGTATTGACATCAGCCATGGTTACAGCGGTTCCTTAACGGTCAACAACTTTCAATCCGACCTCCAGTTCGACCAGAATCAGCCGTTGAAGAAAGACCCCATAAAATTGGATTTCTTCTCCCGCTTTGAAATTCCGAATATCGTTATCCAGGAGCAATTTAACCCGCTTGTGGGTATATCAATGCGCATGCAGAACGGCATGGACCTGCGGATGGACTTCAAAAAAGCCCGCGATCTGCGAATGAGCTTCCAGGATTTTAGCTTGAACGAATCAAAAACCAAAGACCTAACCATCGGTTTCGGTTATAAATTGAAAAATGTGCAGTTCGATTTCCTTTCCGCTAAAAAGAAAAAAGGCCGTGGCAGAGGGAAGGATAATCCCCCCCCAGACAACAATCGTCGACCCGGCGGAAGAAGGAGGAGTAGTCAGGGAAAACCGGGTGATCTCGACATCAGCTTTGACCTTTCCATACGAGACGATATTACCATCCGGCATGAACTCGACCGCGATCAGCAGGAGCCGACAAGAGGGAACCGGACCGTAAGTATTTTACCTGCGGCAGAATTCAGGGTCAACCAGCAGTTGTCGCTGCGCTTCTTTTTCGATTATCGCCGGACGGTTCCCAAAACCTCCCAAGGCTTTCCCCGGACGGATATCAGCAGCGGCATCACCGTTCGTTTTTCGCTGAATTAAACCTTTTGAGTGTGTAACAAAAAGAGGGGATTTGCATTTAAAACTGTGTTCTGCATCTGCACCCCGTGAAATGAGGTGACATCTTTTTTTGTTGGAATTCTCTACTTTAGCATCAAAATCAAACTGATTTATGATTACATGATTTGTGATTTGGGCGGCACTTAATGGCTCAAAAAATTATCCTGGATTTTGTATTTGAAGTTTATCTCTAACCGCTACGCATGTCAAAAATGAAAAGAACACTGGTACTTGGTGCTTCGCCAAATCCTGCCCGCTATGCCTACACGGCCGTTCGCCGGTTGAAGGCGAATGGACATGAAGTGATCCCATTGGGCATTCGGCAGGGCGAAATCGATGGAAAAAAAATCCAGACGGGGCGACCCGATTTGAAAGACGTCCATACCGTCAGCGTGTATCTAAACCCTGTCCGGCAGCAGGAATATTACGACTACCTCCTTGCGCTTCATCCTAAACGAATAATTTTTAATCCGGGAACCGAAAACCCGGAATTGATGCAAGCGGCAAAAAAGGAAGGAATCGAGGTGATGTCCGCATGCACTTTGGTGCTTCTTTCCATTGGGGACTACTAAATTATGGATTTAAAGGATAACAAAAAGGGCAATTCAATTTTGAATTGCCCTTTTTGTTTGAACTTATTGTGTCCGTTTGGCATCAATACCCCGCATCTTTATTCCCGCTAAAAGTTTTTGCCCCTTTAGGTGCAGCCATATCTAATTCTGGTCCGGTGGCGACCTTAAATTCGACCCTGCGATTCATCAGGCTACTACCTGTGGTGGGAACTAAAGAATCATTTTCACCGCCATAATTTAATATCAGGCGATTTCTCGGGATGCCGAGAACCTTCACCAGATGATTTACCGCTGCTTTAGCCCGGTTGTACGAAAGTAGGTCGTTGTAGGGTGTAGAGGCGGTTTTATCCGTAAAGCCCTTGACGACTACCTGAATGCCGGGGTTAGATTTCATCACCTCGGCAATGTTTGCCAAGTGGCCATAGTCGGCTTCCCGAATTACATAGCTGTCCACCCGAAAATGAATCATCGGCAAGAACCAATCGGCCAATGAACCACTTCCACCACCTCCCGCATTTTTGAAGTCTCTCAAGGCGTCGTCAACGATGCGTTTTACGTCTTCCTCCGTGGCATATCGCTTGCCTTCGGGCGACGAAAAGGCGTTGGAGACCCCGTTTTCATCCACTGAATAACCGGGTGGAGAATAGGGTTCTTTGTCTTTATAATCGGGAACGCCGTCTTCGTCACTGTCGAGAGTGACCCCGCGGGTATCTACCTCAGCCCCTTCGGGTGTACCCAATTCCTGGTCAATCAGGTCGATGACGCCATCGTCATCCTCGTCGGTAAAATCGAGAACAGACCTTTTTTTCAACTCCGAAATATCATTCATGATCGCATCCATGGGATTTACCCAATAAAGCGGTTCACTCAGTTTTTCTTTATTGCCAATGTTGAAGTTCAGGCGAACACTGCTGTAATTCATCACATCGTTATCGTCCTGGTCAAGTCCGTCCAATTTATCTGCCCGGTTGCCAAATGGTATCATCATCTTGGATTCAACTCCAATATTGAACCTGTCCGACACCCGAAAGGCAATCCCCACACCTACTTCCGCTTCCGTTTGAATTTTGTAGGGAACCCTTTTGAGATTTGGGTTAAACGTTTTTTTAGGATTGACTTCCACTTTGAAATTATTGAGACCCAGCCCCCCTAACGCATACAAATTGACTTTCCTTTTGCCGACGGAGTTCCATTTTAAATTGTTAATCGAAGCCAATAACTGGAAAGATACGGCAAAAAAGGTAGTTTGGCTCTGTCCATTTTGGGTGTCCTCCGCATTCAACTGTCCGAAAAAACCTTCCCCCCGCAACGAAAAGACGTAATCGATGGCTTTGCGCAAATGCCCCCCAATGCCAAAGCCGGGTTGGACGGCAATATCAGAAAAATTGGAAAAAAAACCGCTGCTGATACCTATTTCCCACATACTGGGAGGGGTAGCCGAATACTTGGGTGCCGTTGAATTATGCTGTGAAGAAGAACCATTCTGAGAATAAGAGGGGTGCGACAAAAAAATTGCCAAAAGGCAGGCAAATGAGCAGAAAAATTTTGCCATAGGATTGAGTTTAGATAATTCTTTAATTTGAGTTTTAGGCAATATCGGTTTTTGGGCGTTAAACCCATACCTATTTTAAAAAAAAACACTTTACCCAATGGCTACCCAAAATGGTTTCTTTGAATGCGAATATTCTTTACCATTTCCCACACCTAACCTCTTGAGTTTGACCATTTAACGAATGCATACGTTGAATTCCCGGAATTGGTACAAATGTAAATTAAAATTAATAATTATTTTAAAAAACAGCCCAATACCTGGAAAGGGCATAAAAGTAGAGCTTATTTGAAGAATTTTTTGTTAAAACCTTTGTAATTACTGCATAGTGAATATCTGGTATTTGGAATTCTAGCGTGTCGTAAAAACAAACTAAAAGTGCCTAAACATCTGCTCACAACTTGTTATCTATTTATTTACTGCCTTTGTGTGTCGCTTTTTAGAGGTGGATATGCGAACAAAAGTTCATCCTCCCAGCACTTATCTTTCAGATTAATCTTTACATTTGCGGCACTTGTGTTTCTTGGGATGCAGGACAAATTAGTCCTCCCCTTAAACTGGTTTGCACCCCCTTGCACACCTTTCAGAAAGGGAGGATTGACCTGCAATCAGTTTTCGAAACGCGGAATTGTTCATCCTATATTCAAAGAAAAATTATTCAATGTTGGATAACTGGCTCCACCCGATTGAACCCAAAAGTTTAAATGTTCCAAAACTTTTTAGAAATCAGTTTGGTAAAAAAATCGCCCGACACGAAAAGGCGCTTCCCGATTTAAACAAGACGAGACTCGCCTTGCTTGGCGTAGGTAGCGAAGATGCCGACGCCGTGCGGAAAGCGCTTTACCAGTTGAGTTTTCCATTTGGAAGGTTGAAAATAGCCGATTTGGGGAATGTCAGAAAATTGGAAACCGACTTTGTCATTCCCGTCTTGAAAGAACTGCTGGAAAGCCATATTTTGCCCATCGTGATTGGAGGCAACCCCATTTTCACGGCTGCCCAGTTTCAGGCACATCAATCCGTTCTGCCATCGGTCAATCTGGTTGGCGTTGATGAGCGCATTCCCTATCATCCGAAATTGGAGGGCGATGCTTTTTATCTGAACGGTATGCTGGATAATCCAAAATCCAAACTTTTCAATCTTGGCATGATCGGCTGCCAATCTCATTTTTTAGACAATCAACTTTTGAAGGCTTTTGACAAGAGAAATTATGAGTGCCTTCGGCTGGGAAAAGTGCGTGCCGAAATTTCCGAGACGGAGCCGCTCATCCGCGATGCCGATTTGATGAGTTTTCATATCGCGGCGCTCCGGCAATCCGAAGCGCCGGGACAGCAACAGCCCTCCCCAAGCGGCTTTTTCTCCGAGGAGGCTTGCCAAATCAGCCGTTATGCCGGCATGAGCGACAAACTGACTTCCATCGGTTTTTACGGCTTTCAAAAAAGCACTGACTTAAACGAACAAACAGCCCAACTCGTCGCTCAATTGATTTGGTATTTCCTCGACGGCTTCCACCACCGCAAAAATGACTACCCCGCCACGACCGACGGACTTGCCGAATACGTCGTGGATTTCAAAGGACAAGATTTCCAACTTTCTTTTTGGAAAAGCAGCAAAAGCAGCCGTTGGTGGATGCAGGTTCCCGTCAAAATCAAAAGAAAACACCGCCGCCACCGACTGATTCCCTGCTCTTATAACGACTATTTGCAGGCTTGCGAAAATGATTTGCCGGAGCGATTGTTGAAGGCCTACAAGAGATTTGAGAGCTGAGAAATGGAAGTTCGTTTTAATGAAATGCAGGGTTAAAATCTCAGGCGCTTGCGTCGAAGAAACCATTTAATTAGTTTTGAACTCTCGGGGCTTTCCCCGAACCAATTCTTTTTAGAAAAATTTATTAGGCCGGAG
>CAZJYF010000092.1:0-10591 GCA_964549665.1 uncultured Saprospiraceae bacterium | reverse complement strand
GAAGCCCAGGCTGTAGAAACCAATTGCGATACCGTCAGGTCAGAAGCTATAATTTTATTTTTTAACGAAGCAATGTCCTCATCGTTAATTAATTCGTGTGTAACTGCTGGAATTGGGTCTTGCCAAATTAACTCTTCCTGCGGAACTTCCGGGCCTAGATAACAAGCACGAGGTCCCATATCACGATGCGTCAATTTAAACCAAGCTCTTGCAAATGCATCTGCAAATGCTTCGGGGTTTTCGAGAAAACGTCTTGAGATTGGCTCATAAATAGGATCCATTCTTAGCGCCATGTCAGCAGTAGTCATTATTGGGGCATGGCGTTTTGCAGGGTCGTGGGCATCCGGAACTAACGTCGCTGCCTCAGAACCTACCGCTACCCATTGCCAAGCTCCGGCTGGGCTTTTTTCCAGATTCCACTCATAACCAAATAAGGTTTCAAAATAGCTGTGATCCCATTGTGTTGGCGTCGGAGTCCACGCGCCTTCGATACCGCTGGTAATGGCATCTGCCCCCTTACCTGTACCAAAACTGCTTTTCCAGCCTAGCCCTTGTTCTTCAATGGTTGCCGCTTCAGGTTCACGACCTACGAGGGCTGCATCACCGGCACCGTGACACTTTCCAAAAGTGTGTCCACCGGCAACCAATGCTACGGTTTCTTCATCATCCATCGCCATACGCGCAAAGGTCTCACGAATGTCTTTACCGGAAGCGAGTACGTTTGGTTCACCATTAGGTCCTTCGGGGTTAACATAGATTAACCCCATTTGAACGGCTGCTAATGGATTTTCCAATTCCCGGTCACCGGTATAACGCTTGTCGCCCAGCCATTCTGTTTCTGCCCCCCAGTAAATATCCTCTTCAGATTGATATATATCTTCCCGACCTCCGCCAAATCCAAAGGTTTTGCATCCCATTGACTCTAAAGCACAGTTCCCTGCAAGAATTATTAAGTCTGCCCAGGAGATTTTATTTCCATATTTCTGTTTGATGGGCCAAAGTAGCATCCGCGCCTTATCGAGATTTCCATTATCGGGCCAACTGTTTACTGGGGCAAAGCGTTGATTGCCCGTTGATGCACCACCTCGACCGTCCGAAATACGATAGGTGCCCGCACTATGCCACGCCATTCTGATGAACAAAGGGCCGTAGTGCCCATAATCTGCCGGCCACCAATCTTGAGAGGTAACCATTAATTCATCTATCTCTTTTTTAACTGCCTCCAAATCAAGACTTTTGAAAGCTGCAGCGTAATCGAAGTCCTCATCCATTGGATTGGACAAAGAAGAATGTTGTCTGAGAATATTTAGGTTTAACCGATTTGGCCACCAATCTTTGTTGGAAGTTCCTCCCCCGGCTTTTTGTCTTCCGTTTTCATTGTGAAAGGGGCATTTTTCTGTGCTTGCATTTTTATTTTCCATTCTACTATTTATTTTAAAAGATTATTTGCGGGTCAAAAGTAATTACTATTTTTGAGTGACAAAAACGATATTATCAATAACAATATTGATGAAATAGATGAATATCCAGCAAATCGAGTATGTTCTTGCCGTGGCGGAGTTGAGAAATTTTGGACAAGCCGCTGAAAGGTGTTTTATTACACAGTCCACTTTGAGCACAATGGTCGCGCGGTTTGAGGATGAAATAGCCATCCGCATTTTCGACCGAAAAACGAAGCCTATTACCATAACCAAAGAGGGGGAGACTATCTTGTATCAACTAAAAGCCATTTCAAAGGAAATAAGAACGCTCAGCGAGGTAGTGCAAATTTTAAAAGGAGAGTTGAGTGGAGAACTAAAAATAGGCGTTATTCCAACCGTTGCTCCCTATATTTTACCGCGATTTTTGAACGGTTTTGCGAGTAAATTTCCAAAACTTACCTTCACCGTCAGCGAAATCACAACCGATACGATTTTGGATATGCTGTTTAAACGAGAATTGGACGTGGGCATTGTTGCCATTCCTATCCCAAATGATAATTTTATTGAAATTTCATTGTACAATGAACCATTTGTATTGTATGATTGTCAATCCGAATCCATAGAAAAACCTGCAAATATAGAAAACTTGAATGTTGATAATTTATGGCTTCTTGAAGAGGGGCATTGTTTGCAAACACAGGTAAAAAAAATATGCGAGTTAGAGAAATGTAAAACCAAAGAAAGAATCAATTTTGACTATAAGGCAGGGTCAATTGACAGCCTGATTCGCTTTGTGAAAATGGAAGGTGGTATAACCTTGCTGCCTTTTCTTGCGACGTTGGATTTTACCGCAAAAGAAAAGAAAAGATTGAGTGAATTTCAGTCTAATGTGCCTGTGCGGAATGTAGGTCTCATCGTACACAAGCATTTTGTGAAGAAACAAATTCTGGAACTTTTGCAATTGGAAATTCAAGATAAAATCCTGCCATTGTTACAACTGAATATGCAGGATAATAGGGTTATTTCTCCTTTTTAAGCACTGCCAAGGGTTGGGCTTTGCGTAGTGCGGGGCTTTATTCCCCTTACTTTTTAACTTGCTCGCTGGCCCCGCATCTTCCCAATTAAATCAGCACGGGCAGTGGGGAAGATGTGGTGCTAGCAGGGATTGTAGCCCAGGCTTTGGTATGGGGTTTACTCGGGAACAAACTTCGCAGCCTGATGTTATTATTTGCTTTCTTTCCCGTTCCTCAATTTCTGTAATCCAAAGGCGGTTCGCGGTCGCCAAGAAGGGGTTTGTACACAAAATCGGTTCCCCGTTTTTCGAGCAATTCCCGTTTTGCTTTATCGCAGATTTCGGGATGGTTGAATAAGTCTATTGCGGTTAGGGTCAGCGTTTTGGCGGCGACCATCATTCCTTTTTTGCCGATGCTCATACCCCCAGCCGCCACCGCCTGCCAACTATGCGCGGAGGTGCCCGGCACCCAGGTGGCTGCCCGCATACCGGCAGTAGGGACCTTCCAACTGACATCACCCACGTCGGTAGAACCGCCATGTCCCCTGTTGATGACTTTAAAGGGTTGAACGGTGCCAGCCGAAACGAGTGGCTTTTGGCTGTTTTTTGCCAGACTCGTCTCGAGTTTTTTAGCGAAAGCAGTTTCCTCTTCCGTGTAATGGACACCGCCCACTTTTTGCAGATTTTTGTACATGAGTTGCGAAAGCGTTTCGTTGGGTAGCAGGTTGTAAAGTCCGTGAATCACTTCGTATTCCATCCGGGTATCCGTTCCGAGGGCAGCGCCTTTGGCAGCGTTTACAACTCTTTCGAAAAGTTCTTTGTCAACCTCCATGTCGGGATGTCGCACATAATAATATACTTCCGCAAATTCTGGTACCACATTGGGCGCTTTGCCGCCGTGGGTAATCACATAATGAATCCTCGATTCCATTGGAATATGCTCCCGCATCATGTTGACCATGTAATCCATTGCCTCTACGGCATCGAGCGCGGAGCGACCGTTTTCGGGGGAAGATGCAGCGTGGGAGGGGATGCCATAAAAACGGAACTTAGCCGATTTATTGGCAAGCGAAGAGGTCGCATTGGCACTATTTTGGTCGCCGGGATGCCAGTGTAACACGGCATCAACATCGTCGAAAAGTCCTGACCTGACCATATAAACTTTCCCCGCGCCGCCTTCTTCAGCAGGGGTTCCGTAGAGCCGGATAGTGCCGGATTTTCCAGAGGAGGCCAGCCAATCTTTTATGGCAATCGCCGCCGCCGTCGAACCCGTTCCAAACAAATGATGCCCGCAGGCATGACCACTCCCTCCTTTGACCACTTCCTGTCGCACCGGCACGGCTGCCTGTGAAACGCCGGGCAGCGCGTCGAATTCGGCGAGAATGCCAATGATGGGTTTCCCATGCCCGTAGCTGGCAATAAAGGCGGTCGGAATTTTGGCAACGCCCTTTTCGATATGGAAACCAGCCCCTGTCAGTTCTTCTTGCAGTAGGGCGGATGATTTGGTTTCCTGATAGCCCAATTCGTGAAAGTTCCAAATTTGCTGGGCAATGGCGCTGTAATGGTCGGTTTTGCCTTCCAAATCGGCAAGAATGGAAGTTTGTCCAAAAGCCGGGAAGATATAGAGTCCGGTCAAGAGGATTGGAAGAACGGAGGCGATTATTTTTTTCATGCTATTTTGAATTTTTCTGGCAGTACTGTTTTTTGGTGAAAGCTGCCAATTGGAGATTTTTCCAAAATTTGAAATCACCACAGCCTGTATTATCAAAGATTTTGATTGATAATCTAAAGGTAAATTTTTCTACGGCTTAATAGAAATTGCCCTTTCAGATTTTCACAAAACTTTTCCAAAGGTTTGGGATGGGACACAATAAGGAACGGGGACATAGAAAACTGTCTTTTGAGGAGTCACTTCAATGTTTCATAAAATTTAAAAATAGTTGATATTTTTATAAATTAACTAAAAATTTAAAATTATAAAACATACGGTGTCAAGTCATTCATTTTAAGCATTTTACAAGTTTCAATGTCTTTACATTTTAAATTAAAAAGTGTAAACTGGTAAATGGAACCTATCCTTTAGAGGTAAGTTATCCGCTCACGTTCTTTCAAAAACTTAGGCTTTTTAATTTAAAACCCTCTCCAAAAAGGATGTCCATTTTCCCGATTTGGTTCCTTCTGCCCTTGCTTTCCGGTATTGAAGTTTCTAAAATTGTAGGTAAAGGAGAGTAGGGCGTAGCGTCGCAAGACGTTGGTTCGCAAGTCTTCGATATACACTTCGGTCACATTGCGGGTGATGCTTTGATTTTGGTCGAGGAGGTCTGAAACGGAGAGGCTGATTTCGCCGCGTTGATTTTTGAACAATTTTTTTCCAAGTCCTACATTCCAAAGGAAATAGTTCTCGTCAAAATTAGCCGATAATCCACTGTAAAGCTGATGAGTCAGTTCGGTTCTGAAAACGATGCCTTTTGGCAAAATCCAATCTAGGCGGGCCCTTGTTTTCTGGCTCAAATATTTAGAATCCAGTTCGGGGCGCAGCGAATTATCTACTTTGTTGAAACCCGAACGCGAAGAAAGGAGGAAATCTACCTTTTTGCTGATGTTGCTAGCCAGCGTGATTCCCACGGTCGCGGTTTTGTTTTTGGAATAATTCAAGCGTTCATCTATCAAGCCCGGCAGTCGGGAATAGTCCGTTGTGATATCAAGATTCAAGTTGGTTTTTAGCGGCTTCAGCGGCAGTCCGTAAGTGATGAAAGAGTGGAGATTCCAGTTGCCATTCACATTGACGGGCTGGGTGATTTGAGCGCCAGGTCGCAGGGAAAGGTCATTGAAAATGGGGTTGTCATTTTGGGCCAGGAAAATGCTGCTGGCGATGTAATCCGAGGTATAGCTGCCGCTGAGGAATGCAAAGAAAACGGTGGATTTCTCGGTATTGGTTTTGGAGTATCGCGCAAAAAGGCGGTGGGTGTAGGATTGATTGAGGTTTGGATTGCCGATAGAAAGCTGGAGGGGGTTGCTGTTGTCCACCACATTTTGCAACTGTTCCACCGAAGGCGATTGGGTGTTGGTGCGATAGAAGATTCGAAGGTTTTCCTGCCTTGAAAAATTAAAGCGCAGCATCGCAAAAGGCAGCACATTGTAGTAGGTCCGGTTGATTGAATTCGGCGCTGGAAAAGTTTCGTCGCTGGTCAATTTTGCTCTTTGAAAATTAGCCCTTGCCAGGAAAAAGAAATTTCTTCCTTTTCGGAAATTGTAGCCTCCGCCCACTCGTTGGGTGAAATATTGATTGGAAAAAACATTGGTCAGTTGTTCGTTGAGTTCGTTGTAGGCTTGGTCGCTTTGCACGTAGTCGAAGGTCTTTTTGTCCGAATCGTCGTCCTGCCAGGAGGCGCGGTAGGAGAATAGTAGCGAACTGCTTCGGCTGAGAGGTTCCGTATAACTAATGTTGGTGGAAACATTCCAACCCTTGGCATCCAAATTGGAAAATTGGTCCAGGGTATCCGAGAGGCTGTTGTCGGTAAAGAAAATGTCGTCTGAATTCAGGAAGCTGTTCCCGTCTTTGCTGTTGTAGCCGGTGCCGATGTTGAGGGAAACGGTCCGTCCGCGCTTGGGAAAACGATGCCGGAAAAGGAGGTTGTTGGAAAAATCAACCCCATCGAGGTTCGTCCGGTATTGATTATCGGTTTGATTGAGAAGGAGGTCATCGAGGGTCGTTTCTCCGAAGGTGGTCGAAAGCCCGTCGTTCTTTTGAAAGCTCAACCTCGGACGCATAATAATGGAGTTTGCCGAATCAATCTGGTATTCGATACGGAAATTAAGTCGGTGGTTGTAATTGCGGGTATTGCTGTGGTTGGTTTCCGTATAAAATTGGCTGGCTTCTCTGGAGTCGATGTATTCCAGGTTTGAATTTTCTTCGGAATTGTTATTGCTAAAATTGAAAAAATAGCTCCCTGAGATGTCCATTTTCTCCCCCCATTTGTCGGAATAATTGATGCCGAACGCATGCGTTTTGGCAATGCCGCCCTGTTGGGGCACCAGGAAATCATTCACCGAACTGCCGCCGGATGACCTGCCACGACCGCCGCCGTGTCCGCCACGACCTCCTCCACCGCCTCTGCCCCCGCGCCTTCTGCCCCCATTCGAGCCAACCACACCCAGCAAGTCTTCGGTCGCAAAGTTTTGTTGGTTGACGTTATTCGACTGCCCGATTATGGAAATGCGGCGGTCGCCATCGAAAAAACTGGTATTGCCGGCGCTTTGATATTTGTCATCCGTACCATATCCTGCTTTGAGTTTTCCAAACTGCCCGTTTCGCATATTGCTACGGGTGATGATGTTGATGGTTTTGGAAGTTTCTCCGTCATCGAAGCCGCTAAACTGGGTTTGGTCGCTTTTCTTATCGAAGATTTGGATTTTTTGAATTACCTCGGCGGGTAGGTTGCGAAGGGCGGTCGTGGGGTCATTTCCAAAGAAAGGCCGTCCGTCCACCAAGACTTCCTTGACGTCTTCGCCCTGAGCCTGTATCTTGCCACCCTCAATGACCACCCCGGGCAATTTTTCGATGAGGTTTTGGGCATTGGCATCTGGGAGCGTTTTGAAGGCATCGGCATTGAATAGGGTGGTGTCGCCCTTTTGCTGGGCCATCGGTATTTTGCCGCTAATTTTAACTTCCTCCAAATTTATGGACCCTTCTATCATCTTCAAAACTCCGAGTTCAATGGACTGATTATAGAGCGTCACTTCTTTTTTTAAAGGCTGGTTTCCCAAAAACGATATTTCCAACAGATAGCCTCCCTTTTCCACATTTTTCAACTCGAAGTTGCCTTGGGCATCGGAAACGGTAGCTTTAATTTCTTCGCCCCAGGGATACTTCAGGATGACATTTGCACCTGGCAAGGCAGCTTTGTTTTTATTCACGACCTTTCCGCTGATGGAAAAATTTTGTGCCATGAGGATTGGCGTTGGGAAAAGAAACAAAGCGAATAAAAAATATTTCATCGGAAGAAATTTGGCTTTGGATGGAAATTCATTTTTTTTTGTCTGAAAGGAGGTGTTTTCAATCCAAAACGAAAGGAAATCTTTCTTTAATTGGACAAGCCCCCTTCCTGGTTTTTTCCCGCAAGGACACTTTATCCTTGTGTTCCTTCCTCCTTATTTTCTGTTCCTTCTTTTCCTTTTGCCCCTCTTTTTTCCAGAAATCTTTGCCTGCGTTCTGCCCGTTGCTGGGTTTCTATTTTTTCCCAGTTTTCGAATTGTTCACTGGTCAGGTATTTTTTTATTTCTGCGTTGTGTTCGACGCGAATGGCCAGCATGGTTTCCCGCATTTTGCTTCGGTCACCCTTGTTTCCTCTACGAGCCTGCAGTAATTGGTTGGCGAATATAAGGTTGGCTTCCTTTACTTTTGCAATCTGTGCTTGCGAAAGAGAAAGTTGGTTGGACATAGAAGTAGTCAGCCTATCAGCCCTTTCTTCAGGTGTCATGCCCGGTTGATTTCCAAAGCTTTGTGCGTCCAGGTGATTAAAGCTGATAATTAGGAGGGCATTCAAAAAAACAAGTTTTGGGATACTTTTCATATCGTCAAATTTTATCTGGTGAAGAAAAACAAAATATCTACGTTTTATTAACAACCTTAATTATACGCATCATCGTTAATAAAAATCAGGTAAATGTTAGACAACCTACTACCTGATTTCTTTCCCACACGAAGAAGCGGAATTTCGTCTTCCTTACTTTTAGTAAATTGTTCCAAAAGGTAAAAAAATAGGGTCGTGTCGAATCCTGGCTGGTTAATCTAATGTCTAGGTAGGGGAGTTCGCTTTTAGCAGCCTAAATGTCCATGGGTTTCCCCCTTTTCGGGAAGACTTACCGGCTAATAGGCCTTCCCCTCTACAAAAGGTTTGGGTTGAATTTGAGGAGGAAAATATAGTGATTCGAGTGGTTTTGTTTATATCAATGCCTACTTTTTCCAATTGTCAGAATCAGGATTTGCAGGATTAATAGATTTACCAGATTCGGAATCCCGGGGGATTTGCGATTCTGACATTTTTCTCACTCAACCACCACTTTCTCCCTAAAAACCTTCCCGCCCACCGTGACTTCCACAAGATAAATCCCTGCTGAAAGCAACGAAATATTTAGCGTCTGCTGCTTCGAGGAGGTCGTTTGCTGAAGCGCCAACCTGCCCGTTTGGTCGTAAAGGCGGATGATGGCTTTTTGCCCCAAGCCCGAAGCTTCGGGGTCGCAATTTGATTCGGAGAGATGCAGGGTCAGTTCGTCGGAGGGGGCGGGGTTGGGGAAGACCCTGAGATTTGACAAATTTTCAAAATTTGTCAAATCTACGCTAACGATGTCGGAGTAATCAAACTTGCCATCGAAGTCTATTTGTTTGAGTCGGTAGTAGTTGAGACCGGCTTGCGGGTGTTCATCGGTGTAGCTGTAGTTTTGCACTTCATTGGTAGTGCCATGCCCTTCCACGAAGGCGAGGACTTGCCACCTGCCTGCTTCTAATGCGGCATTGCCAACTGCTTTTTGGATTTCAAAGCCTTCGTTGATGAGTTCGGAGGAGGTTTGCCAGGTGAGTAGATTACCTGTTGAAATAGCTTGCCCTTTGAACCAGGATATCTCTACGGGCAAAGCACTACTCGCCTGAAAAGCAATGGCTCTATTGTTGCCGGAATCCGACACCCAAAGGATGCCGTTTGTATTATCCACCGCTACGGATGACCGAAAGTCTCCAGTCATTGTGGAAGCGGTGATGCCGCTAGAGGAAGTTGTAAAGTTGGCCTGCCCCAGCACATTATCGGCATTGGCACCATTGGCTTTGCTGGCGGCATTGTTGAAAATTGTAACTCTATTGTTATTTAATTCGGTCACATACAACCGCCCTGAACCATCTACGGCTACGTCCATTGGTGATCTCATCCCTGACTGCGTGGTGGCACCGGCGCTAGAGGTGAAATTTGACTGCCCCAAGACCCCATCGGCATTGGCGCCATTGGCTTTGCTCGCGGCATTGTCAAAACGCAATACTCGATCATTGAATGGACTGGCTACCCACAAGGTTCCGGTGGCATCAATAAATACCCCGTTAGGTCCAACTAGCCCCGACTGCGTGGTGGAAGTGCCGCTAGAGGTAAAATCAGGCTGCCCCAAGACCCCATCGGCATTGGCACCATTGCTTTTGAGCGCTGCATTGTCAAAACGCAATACTCGATTATTGCTTTCGTCGGCTACATATAATGTCCCCGTAGAACTTATGCTTATTCCTTCAAGACTATTCATCCCCGACTGCGTTGTGGCAGCGGTGCGAGAGCCAAAATCCGACTGCCCCAAGACCCCATCTGCATTGGGCTGATTGGAGCTAATTGAATGGGCAGCATTAAACCATACTACTCTTTTGTTTTCGCCATCGCCTACCCACAGCCTACCTGTGTTATCGACTGCTACGCCACTTGGAAAGAAAAACTTATTTTGAGTAGCGCCGCTAGTGGTTGAAACAAAATTGGCTTGACCAAAGACGAGATCAGCCGCTTGTTGGTCGCTCGTGATTGGGTAGGCATATCGTAGCACTCGGTGGTTGTCTTCATCTACTACATATATTTTGCCATTGGCGACATCTATGGCAATACCCGAGCAGCCATCGAGGGTAGTAGCAACTTCACTGCCATCATCTCCTGTGTTAGAAGTCAGGTTGGGCTGTCCAAGTACGCGGAAGGCGGATTGCCCATTGGTCCATTGAGCTATGGATAAGTTATATGTACAGCCACCTAATAATAGTAGGAGTAATTTTTTCATAATCCTATTTATTATTAATAATTGAAAAGGCTTGTTCAATTTTGAAAAAGACCACCCCCTGAGGCTTTCCCCGTGTAGGATGGGATAGTCTGGGACAAGCCAGGCGTTTGTTAATTTTAAAAATTTTCAAAACGCTGCTTGTCCCAGCCTGTCCTTTTGTCGAAGAAATTAAAAAAATCCGCCAACATCCGCGATGCTGACAAATGACTCAATGACCTTTGACCCAATGACCAATGACTACCTCAATTTGGCATCACCTCAACGGGCATCCCATCTTTGTCGAGCATAATCGGAGTTCCCAGACCAACGCTTTTCAGGCGGTCGGCTTGGGTCTTGGCGTCGCCCACAACCAGGTAAATCATCC
>CAZJYF010000091.1:0-10619 GCA_964549665.1 uncultured Saprospiraceae bacterium | reverse complement strand
CAATGACTTATCTTGTCGTCGTTTTTTCAATCGTCGGGCAAGGGCTTACAGTTGGAAATTTGGTCAAACGCCTTCAAATAAAACAACCCTAGCCCAGAGTTTCTCCTTTGGGAAGCCTTGTGTGTCAAAATATCTGCCTCCGTTGTCAATCGAACGGTGTTATGAAGCACTTCAATGTAAAAATCATGGGCAAAGTTCAAGGTGTATGGTACCGAGGTTCGACTTTTCGAGAAGCGAAAGACCTGGGACTAAAAGGCTTTGTCAGAAATGAGCCGGACGGCAGCGTGTATGTCGAAATGGAAGGAGCTGAAAGTGCCTGCCAAGCCCTCCTCAAATGGTGCCGGCAGGGACCTCCGATGGCAAGGGTTTCGAAGGTGGAAGTGGAAGAAGGTGGGCTGAAAAATTTTGAGCAATTTGAAATTTTGCGTTAATAATTCAACTTTTTTTTTCTTCGCAGAAAACCCAAATTTCTTTCCGCATCGATCGCATTCAAAAGATTTTTGGAAATTTGCCATTCAAAAATCTTTTTTCTGAAATTGCTTCCATAAGACCGTGGCGCATTAGTAAATTGCCCTATATAAAATATTTTAAAATCGACTCAAATTACAAAACCACGACCACATGAAAAACTCCTTTTTATTGTTTTCGTTCTGCCTGACAAGTTGCATTGCGGGATTGGCACAATGTGAAATAGCCATCGACACGACAGACGAATTTGACACCACCCGAATGATAGCAAGCCTGCCAATAGAAATCGGGAATTTGATTCCCACCAAAAACTTATCGGAAGATTTAGACGGCAAACCACTCGCCGACGAGGCAAAAGTCATGGTCAGTTATGCAGAGAGTGAAAAACGGGTTCGTTCCTTTTTCCTGACGCTGGCCGTCATCGAGCACCGTTTTTTGAGGATTGAAAAAGGTCAAAATGTTTTTTTAAAACTATCCAATGGTCAAATTGTAAAACTCTACAACGTACCCGACAACGGTGAACTCAACCGGGACATTATTATGTGGCAATACCAACATACCTGCGTCATTCCCCTCGAAGTGTATCACCTGCTGAAAAATAATTTTGTGGAAAAAATTCGCATCAATTACCTTCAAGCCAAACGAACCATCGTTCTCGATGAACAACAGCAACTCGCTTTGCAGGAAGCCGTAAAATGCGTGGAAGAAAGGTTGCGGGGCAACGGCGATATTATCAAGCCCTAGCTCAGGTGGCAGCAGGCAGTTTTATAAGAAACGGCTTGCCTAACTGCAGACTGCCTACTGTTCAAACGCCCCGTTTATTTCCGAAAAGGTGAATATGCAGTCGGTCCGTAAAATTGAAATCGTACTTTTTACAAATTTCGACCAACCAACGTTGTTTTTGACGCAAGTTTTCAGAAGAAACACCTTCGGGCATCAGATAAATTTTTTGAGGACACATATGATATTTTGAAACTAACGTCAAAATTTCTGCTACATCTTCCTCAGCGGCCACAACGAATTTAAAAACCGCTTTTTCATTGTTTGCGAAAAAACCGAGAGCTGCTGGACGCTCCCGTTTTTGCTGTCCCACACCCGAGTTTTGGAGTTTCGGAGAGACGTTGTACCGATGCACCAAGGCATCAAATGAAAGCTTGGGCAGCAAGGTCCCGTTGGTTTCTACTTCAAATCGAAAACCGGAATCGCTACTTTCCAACAATTGCATCATTTCAATCAGATCGTCTTGCTGAAGGAGCGGTTCGCCCCCCGTCAAAATGACGTTTTTGCAATCAAAAGAGATGACCAAATTTTTCACCTCTTCAGGGGTCTTCTCAACGATAAAATCGGCCTTGTCGTATTTCGAATAAGCTGGTTCTTCATCCCTGACATGTTTAAAGCGACTGCCCTTCCAATTCCAAGTATAGTCGGTGTCGCACCAAATGCAATGGAGGTTGCACAGCGAACAACGAACAAAAACAGAGGGTCTTCCCATGCTTTTCCCTTCCCCCTGAATGGAGTGAAAAATTTCGGGTTTGCCATCCAACTTTGCCAATCTCATAGGGAAAAAATGATATCGAAAAAAACACTGTAGAATCAAGTGCAAAATTCCAGAATTTTTTTTCAATGGCTAAATTAATTCTTTCGTCAAGATATTTTTTGGGAACTGCCTTCCATTCTCCATTTGGTCCACAAAATCGGAACGTTCCGAAAAGGAAGAATCGAAAAAAAATATCCTCTTTTTAGGGGGCGTAAACTTAACTCAAATTTAACATTTGGAGGTTGACATTCTCGCCAACCTAGCCACATATTTGCGGTCTTTTTTAGCCAAGTTCTGATTATTGCAATCAATCATCGAATAAAGTTGGAAACTTGACTGCAAAGGAACAATTTGAAACATTCTTTCTCAGAAAATTGAAATGCACAAATTTATGAATACCCAATTAAGGCAACTGACCCTTTGTTCTTTCTTTTCCTTGTTTTGGTTTTGGTCCTTTTTGGCCACGGCCGCCGCACCGCCCCAGCAGATGGTCTCCCCGCTTTTGGAGGAATCCAAGGAAAGCATTTTTGATCGTTTAAATCACCGGGAGGTTTTGGAAATCACCTTAGAAACAGACTTGGGATCCCTCATCAATGACCGCAAAAGGGAGGAGTATCAGCCCGCCGTTTTTAGTTATGAAGATGAAAAGGGTCAGGAACAAAAATGGGAAATAAAGGTGCGACCGAGGGGCAAATACCGCCGAAGAATTTGTGATTTCCCACCTGTAAAAATCAAGTTCTCCAAAAAGGATTTGGAAGCAAAGGGCTTGCTTCCTTTCAACAAATACAAATTAGTAACGCATTGCATGGACAATAAATCGCTGAGTAAAGACTTGGTGATGAAAGAATACCTCGCTTATAAATTGTACAACGAACTAACCGAAAACAGTTTCAAAGTGCAGTTGGTGAAAGTCACTTATTTCGACTCGAATGGAGACTTTGGCAAGATAAAAAGATGGGGTATTTTGTTGGAAAACACGGATGAATTGGCAGCCAGAATAGGTGGAAAGGAATGCAAATGTGTCGGATTGAAACCTGAAGATTATTATCCAAGTCTGGAAAAAATACATTCCGTTTTTCAGTACATGATTGGGAACGAAGACTGGAGTTTGGAAACGAATCGAAATGTCAAACTAATCCGGGTTCAAAAAAATGGAAAAGTCATTCCGGTGCCTTATGATTTCGATTTTTCCGGTTTAGTGGATGCCCCTTACGCCATTCCAAATTCTAATCACAAGCTGATGAGCATCACTGATAGGGCATTCCTCGGAAATACTTGCGACTCGAGAGAACTTTACGCCACATGCAGCTACTTTCGTTCAAAAAAGAAAGCGCTCATAAAAACGGTAAAAAATTTCAAATTATTGAACAAGGTCGTCCGCGAGGAAGTTATGGAATATCTGCAATCCTTTTTTGAAATAATTAAGGACCCAGAAGCGACTGAGACCCTATTTGTCAAAAAATAAAATGTGACCAAAAGCCAGATTGAAGGGAAGTAAATCCCAATTATATTCCCTCGTTTCAAGGGAGGGCACCCCTTGAAATCGAAGGTTTGATGATTTATTTTATGGTTCGTCCATCAAACTTCAATAACCGTATTTCTCTTTCCAGTTTTTCTTCAGGCTTTGCCGGATTTTTTCTTCAGCAGGGTTGTTGCCAGGGTCAAAAAGTTTGGTTTCTTCCACTTTTTCCGGCAAAAATTCCAGTTCGGTAAAGTTCCCCTCAAAAGAGTGAGCATATTTGTAGTCTTTGCCATAATTCAACTGCTTCATCAAGCGAGTGGGAGCATTTCGAATGGCTAGCGGAACGGGTAAATTGCCAGTTTCACGGACCAAAGCCTGCGCCTTTTCGATAGCGAGGTAAGCAGAATTACTCTTGGGAGAAGCTGCCAGGTAAATGACTGCTTCTGAAAGAATTATTCTCGCTTCGGGCAAGCCCACTGCCTGAACCGACTGAAAAGCAGTATTCGCCATAAGTAACGCGTTTGGATTAGCTAATCCAATGTCTTCGGCAGCAGCAATCACCATTCTTCGGGCGATGAATTTGATGTCTTCGCCCCCTTCAATCATGCGTGCCAACCAATAAACCGCAGCGTTGGGGTCGCTTCCACGAATCGATTTGATAAAAGCAGAGGCGATGTCGTAATGTTGTTCTCCGCCTTTGTCGTAGAGGGCGATGTTTTGTTGGATTGTTTCAGTGACCAAGTCGTTCGTTATCAACAACTTTTCACCTTCTTTTTGATAATTAGCCACCAGTTCCAACACGTTGTACAGCTTGCGCGCATCCCCGCCGGAAAATTGCAAAAGGGCCTCGTATTCCTTCACCTCGAGGTCTTTTTTCTTCAAAAATTCATCCTTTTTCAAAGCGTTATCCATCAAAAAAATCAAGTCCTCTTTTTCCAATGGATTCAAAATATAAACCTGACAGCGGGACAGCAGGGCTGAAATGACCTCGAACGAAGGGTTCTCCGTCGTGGCACCTATCAGGGTGACGACCCCCTTTTCCACTGCCCCCAACAGGGAATCTTGTTGCGACTTGCTGAAGCGATGAATTTCATCGATGAAAAGAATGGGGTTCGGGCGGTTAAAAAACTGCTGTTTTTTTGCTTTTTCAATCGTTTCCCGAATGTCTTTGACCCCTGAATTTATGGCACTTAAACTAAAAAACGGCCGCTGCAATTGTTGGGCAATGATGCTGGCCAAAGTCGTTTTGCCAACGCCGGGAGGTCCCCAAAGAATGAAAGAAGGAATTTTGTTCTGCGCAAGGCCTTGCCGCAAAACCGCCTGTTCGCCCACCAAATGCTTTTGACCTATGTAATCGTCCAAATTGGTGGGGCGCATTCTGTCTGCTAATGGTCTCATGGGAGTAAAGATACGCGATAATTCAGGTTTAGGTTTGGCGCAAGTTAAAATGGGGTGACAATAGATATTTTCCGAATTCACTGCTTCCCCCTACCTACCATCTAATCAAAGCCGAGGCCCACGTAAAACCACTCCCAAAAGCAGCCAAACAAACCAAATCGCCTTCTTTCACAGCGCCGGCTTCATAGGCTTCACACAGGGCGATAGGAATGGAGGCAGCGGTGGTGTTTCCGTAGCGCTGAATGTTGTTCCAAACCTTCTCGTCTGGTAGTCGCAGGATTCTTTGCACGAGCTGGCTGATGCGCAAATTTGCCTGATGGGGAATGAACATGTCCAGATCTGCCGGCGTAAAGTCGTTCGCTTTCAAAGCTTCGTTAATCACTTCCGGGAATTTGGTCACCGCAAATTTAAAGACCATTTGCCCATCCATATTGGGATAATAGTTTTCATCCTCGAACATTTTTTTGGTGAAAAAAGCACCGCCATACTCCTGGTCCGGATAGCCAAAGCCTTCGGTGCCTAAGTGGACACCCCCGTGGGCACCGGGGTTGATGTACGCCAATTTTTCAGCAAAATCACCATCGGCATGAAGGTGGGTTGAAAGGATTCCTTTGCCTTCCTCTTCGGTGGGTTGCAGCAAGACCGCCCCCCCGCCATCGCCGAAGATGACGCTCACGTTGCGACCCCTGTCCGTAAAATCCAAGCCGCAGGAGTGCATTTCCGCACCCACCACGAGGACGTTGTGGTACATGCCCGTTTTAATAAATTGGTCGGCAATGGAAAGCCCGTAGAGAAAGCCGCTGCATTGGTTGCGAACGTCCAATGCACCGATTCCGTTCATCCCCAACTGCCGCTGCAATAAGACGCCACTACCTGGGAAATAGTAATCCGGGCTGAGGGTAGCAAATATGAGAAAATCAACGTCTTTGGCTGTAATGCCCGCTCGCTCGATGGCAATTTTAGCAGCCTCGGCACCAATCGTGGAGGTCGTTTCTTTGTGCTTTTTCGCGTAGCGGCGTTCCACTATTCCGGTGCGTTCCTGAATCCACGCATCGGAGGTATTCATGATTTTTGCGAGGTCGTGATTTGTTACAACTTTTTCGGGAACATAGTACCCAATTCCTGCAATTTTTGAATGTGTCATATTATATTTTCGATTTACGATTTGACAAATGAACGTAAGGATATCTCTTTGTTTAGTGGGTTGCCGCGGTTTTCGTCGCTACCATCGTTTTCAGCTTTTCCAAAACAAAATCAATCTCCTCTTTGGTGTTGTAATGCGAAAAAGAAAATCGAACTGCTTTGCGCGAAGGGTCAGCTTTTACGGCGTCCAAAACATGCGAACCCGTTTCAGCCCCTGAACTGCAAGCACTTCCTCCCGAGGCGCTAATTCCGGCAATATCGAGGTTTAACACCAACAGCTCGGAACGCGGGGAAGGCGGAAAGGAAACATTCAACACCTTGTGAAGGTAACTTCCTTCATAATCGCCATTAAATTGAATGTCTTCAAAGTTTTCCTGCAATTGATGGATTAAATAAGTCCTCAATTCTTCAATATGCCGTCTCCAATTTTCCCTGTTTTCACAAGCCAATTCCAATGCCTTTGCCAAACCGGTGATGCCATAAACGTTTTCCGTCCCGCCCCGCATATTTCGCTCTTGCGAACCGCCCTCAATGAATGGCTTTAAAGCAATTTCATTGTTGATATAAATAAAACCCGTCCCTTTTGGGCCGTGAAATTTGTGCCCCGAACCACTGAGAAAATGAATTTTTGTTTTGGAAACATCGATGGGGATGTGACCAATTGTTTGGACGGTGTCGGAATGTAGCAGCGCGCTACATGATTGGCATAATGCCGAAAGGCGGTCGAGATTTTGAAGCGTACCGATTTCATTATTGGCGTGCATCAAAGAAACCAGCGTTTTTGCGTTTCCCTTTTTCAATAAATGGTCTAAATTTTCAAAATCCAATCGTCCTTTTTTGTCAATTTTCACCCATTCAATCGTCGTTCCGGTTTTCTCCAAATTGGCAAGCGGGTTCAACACACAGGGATGCTCGGTGGGGGAAGTAATGATACGTTGGATTCCCAAATCCCTGACTGCCCCTTTCAGAACCATATTGTTCGACTCCGTACCTCCGCTTGTGAAAAAGATTTCGCCAATAGAAGCCCCAAGATAGTGAGCTACTTTTTTCCGGGCTTGTTCAATCGCAGCGCGCACCTTTCTACCATCGGCGTGAATGGATGATGGATTGCCGTAAAGCTGACGCATAGACTCCAACATGACGGCAATCACTTCTTCGCTCAGGGGCGTGGTCGCCGCATTATCCAGATATACTCTCATAATAAGAACCCATTTATCTTTCAATTAGGATAGAACCTAATCGAAAACAAAAAATAAAAATTGCAAGTCCGAAAAACCAGTGACATTGGAAAGAACCTTAGGACAGGGCAAAAATAGAAATTCCTTCATCTAAATCATGGCGATTTTGAAAATCACACTGATTAAAGTTTCGAAAAAAAGGGAAAGTTGCCCTATGCCCCATTTAATTATCCAAAACCCAAATCCACCGATGATTTGTCTATATTTGTGTCCTTAAAGTACAAAGTTGTAAAGCGGGAATTTCATTTAAGCGCAGTAAAGACCGATGAATTTCAATGACCGCTGAAATATCCTTAAATCCATGCAAAAACCAGGAACAATTGAGATGAAAACCGAATGGTTCAAAGAGTGGTTTAACTCGCCCTATTATCACATCCTCTACAAAAACAGGGATGAGGGGGAAGCTAAACTATTTATCGATCGGCTGTTGAAGGAATTACAGCCACCCCCAAGGGCCTCCATTCTCGACCTGGCCTGCGGCAAAGGGCGCTATTCGCGGTACCTGGCCGCCAAAGGTTTTGATGTGACCGGCTTGGATATTGCCGAAGAAAGCATTCATTTCGCACGACAATTCGAAACGGAGCATTTGTCCTTTTTCACCCACGACATGCGCCTACCCTATTGGATAGATTTCTTTGATTACATTTTCAACTTCTTTACCAGCTTCGGTTATTTTGAATGCGAGGAAGACCACACTAAAACCATCAACAACATAGCCAAAGGGTTAAAGGAAGAAGGCAAATTCGTGCTCGATTTTTTTAATTCACGGAAAGTAGTCCGATTGTTGAAAGCCGAAGAAGTCAAGCGTATTGACGGAATCGAATTTCAGATTCAAAAAAAAGTGGATGATGAAGGATACATTGTTAAAAATATCCATTTCCAAAAAGCTGGAAAACCATACAACTTCATCGAACGGGTCCGTGCCTTTACCCTTGAAAATTTTGAAATTCTTTTTGAAAATGCCGGTTTGAAAATCGCCAAAACCTTCGGAGATTATCATTTGAACCCCTACAATGAGATTGACTCCGACCGCCTCATTTTAGTAGGCTGTAAATCCGGCTGCTGAACAACTCGCTAAATGACCGAATTGCTACAATTTGACGACACCCTTTTTCGCCTCATCAACGGCAGTTGGCATCATCCATTTTTTGATACCATATTGCCTTATTGGCGCAGCAAATATTTTTGGTTCCCGCTTTATCTATTCCTAATTTCTTTTTTAGTTTTGAATTTTAAAAAAAAGGGAGTGTTGATTCTCCTTGGGCTTGCCTTGACACTTGGGTTTACAGACACTTTGAGCAGTCAAATTATCAAAAAAAGCGTGCGGCGACTGCGGCCCTGTCGAGCGGAAACTTTGCAGACAGACGTCCATTTATTGGTTCGCTGCGGCAGCGGATATAGTTTCCCTTCTTCACACGCAGCCAATCATTTCGCCCTCGCTACCTTTTTGGCACTGACCTTGGGGAGAACCTTCCGCAGGATAAAAGCGCCCCTTTTCCTTTGGGCTGCTTCCATAGCTTACGCTCAGGTTTATGTCGGCTTGCACTACCCCTTCGACGTGATTGCTGGTGCAGTGCTTGGCGGAGTCATAGGAGGCATTATTTCATTGGTTTTCAATAGATTGGAATTCAAAAATAAAAATTATAAATGACCTTTTGGCAATATATCTTCCTTTTTCTATCCGTCCTGCTGGGGGGTGGAATTGCCTTTATTGTCAAAAAAAACAACAGGGAAGTTCTGCAAATAATGCTCTCCTTCAGTGGAGCTTACATACTCGGCATCACCGTATTGCACCTTATCCCCACCGTTTTTTACGAAGCAGGCAGGACAACTGGCTTATGGGTTTTGCTGGGTTTTTTGATACAATTATTACTGGAACAATTTTCGGCAGGCCTCGAACACGGTCACATCCATGCGCCCCATCAGGAAACGACAAAATTTGCTATCGCTGTAATTTTAAGCTTGTGTGTTCATTCCTTCATGGAGGGCATGCCTTTAAGTCGATATGGAGTGCTCGAGGGTTTGCATGGAGGGCATGGTCACCAACAGGAATATTTATGGATTGGGATCATATTGCACAAAGCCCCGGCCGCATTTGCCTTGACCTTGTTGCTGCTTTTTTCTAATTTCAAAAATAAAGCGATTTGGATAAGTTTGTTATTTTTTGCAGCCATGTCGCCTTTAGGGGCTGCCACTTCAGAATTAATTAATTTGAATGCTTCCGGGCAAAAGATCCTGCTGGCCGTGGTCATTGGGTCTTTCCTACACATTTCTACCACAATTTTATTTGAAATGGATAATACCAGCCAACACAAAATTTCCTTATCGAAAATGCTTGCCACCATTGGCGGATTGGGTATAGCCATTTTAACCATAATTATTTAATTTTGCGTTTTTTACAAATAGAATACAATTACCTTGTTCTTTATTAAGAATGGACAATACCTGACTTTGACAGAATGTTACTTGCTTGACATTTTGTCGTTAATTAGCATTATTTGACCTAAAATTTTTGCAATAAAAGGTAATAAGGTTAGCGAAAATTCACTAATTTGGCGGTTTCACCCGAAATTTTTTCATTACTAACACGACAACTTCTACGTATGAAGCATTTTACACTTGCTGCATTTCTTATGGTATTATGCTCTTTTATTGGGCTTCATAAGGCTTTCGGGCAAACCGTTGTAAAGGGTGATGTGATGGATGCCAACTCGAAAGAGCCACTTATTGGTGCCAGCATTATTATAAAAGGTACAGGACAGGGTACCGTCACGGATTTCGATGGGGCCTTTGTTTTGAAAATTAAAGGAATGCTTCCCGTCACCATTGTTTTTTCCTACATTGGATACCTCGATCACGAAATGGAAATTACTTCTTCGGGCAATTTTAAAGTAAAATTAGAGGAAGACGTTGTGACCATCGATGCCGGTGTGGAAGTGGTGGGTCAACGCGTTTCCGAAAAGCAAAAATCTTCCCCCCTGACAGTAGAATCACTCGACCTCGTAGCGATTAGAGAAACACCTTCCGACAATTTTTACGATGGTCTTGGTTCCTTGAAAGGAGTAGATTTGACCGCCGCCAGCCTCGGTTTTAAAATAATCAATACGCGGGGTTTCAACAGCACCAGCCCGGTGCGTTCCCTGCAGATCATCGATGGGGTGGACAACCAAGCCCCCGGCTTAAATTTTTCGCTGGGCAACTTCCTCGGTTCTTCCGAACTCGACGTGGTGAAAGTAGATTTGATTGTCGGTGCAAGTTCTGCTTTTTACGGACCCAACGCCTTCAACGGAGTCATCAGCATGGAAACGAAAGACCCGTTTTTTCAAAAAGGTTTGTCGGCTTCGGTGAAGGGAGGGGAACGAAGTTTATTTGA
>CAZJYF010000090.1:0-10626 GCA_964549665.1 uncultured Saprospiraceae bacterium | reverse complement strand
ATTTATAATAATTTGGTGGCGTAGTGCTTTTCTGACAGGCTGATCATCCACGCGGTGTCCTCGTCGGTGGACAATGCTTTTTGGTGGCAATGTCCGTGCAATTTGATGAATTGTTTGGCTTTGGTAAAACTTTCTGCGGTGATGTTTCCTTTTTTAATTTCACGAGCAAAGAATTCATCTATGAGCAGTGCATTTTTACCCAAAGCCGTCGCTTTTTCGCGGTCTTTTTCCCCAACCAATTTTGGATACTCGTCCCGAAAACCCAAAATGGCAGAAGGTTCCAAACCGATGAGGGGCGTAGCTTCGGTAACTTTGTCTTTGAAAACGACTACGTTCCGAATCGCCATTTTTTGGGCTGCTTTCAAAAGTCCTTTGGAGAGTTGGGCCCTGCCACTTTCAGCGTGTTCCAGCATATGAACCTCATAGCCCAATTTCGTGAGCAAGCGGATGGCTTTGATACCGATTTCCACGTCATTGAAGTTGGTGAATTCATCGCAAAAGAAAAAGACGTTACCCTTTTTCGCACCTGAGACTTGCCCTTGGGATTTCGTTTTCTGAAACCACTTCCGCAAAGTCGTTTTGTGCAATAAGGGAAGGGACCGCTGCTGCGCAATTCCGAGTATTTTTTTCAAAACGCTTGCCGTCAGCCAGCTGGAAAAGACGAAATTGCTGATGCCGGGAACTAGGGAAGCATAGCCGTTTAATTTTCCAAAATTGGCAAATGCTTTGGCGCGCAAAGGGACGGGATTCGATTGATAATATTGATGGAGAAACTCCGCTTTGAGCATCGTCATGTCCACATTGGAAGGGCATTCGGAGGTGCAACCTTTGCAGGAAAGACAGAGGTCCATGACTTCGCGAAGTTCCGGTTGGTCGAAGGGATTTTCTTTCCCGTTGCGACTGAGAAATTCGCGCAAAGCATTGGCACGGGCGCGGGTGGTGTGCTTTTCGTCCCGCGTAGCGCGGTAACTTGGGCACATCGTACCGCCCGACAAATCGAGTTTGCGGCAATCGCCGGCACCGTTGCATTTTTCAGCGGTGCGCAGGATGCCCTGCGTTGCCGAAAAGTCGAAAAGGGTGTCAAAAACCGGGGTTTCCTGTTCCGCCTCATAGCGCAGTGAACTATTCATCGGGGGGGCATCCACGATTTTGCCTGGGTTGAAGATATTATTTGGGTCCCATGTCTGTTTAAGCTCTTTTAAAAATTGGTAATTTTTTTGACCAATCATCAAAGGGATAAACTCTGCGCGCACTCTGCCGTCACCGTGTTCCCCACTCAACGAGCCATTATATTTTTTGACTAATTTGGCGGAAGCCTCCCCGATGTCGTGAAACAATTGCCGATCAGTTGTTTTCTTCAAATTCAAAATCGGCCGAACATGCAGCTCTCCCGCACCGGCGTGGGCGTAATAGACTGCCTGTTGCCCAAAGCCTTGCAGCATGGCTTCAAATTCATCGATATAATTGGGCAAATCCGGCAATTCAACCGCCGTATCCTCGACACAGGCCACCGCCTTGGGGTCGCCCGGGATATTTCCCAACAAGCCAAGTCCCGCTTTGCGAAGGTCCCAGACCGACTTTGTTTTTGGCGAAAAAATGAGGGGAAAGGCAAAGCCCAATTTTGCTTTTTTCATTTCCTCGACCATTTTCAACGCCTGTTTTTCAGCTTCGGCTTTGGTCTGCCCTCTAAACTCGACCATCAAAAGGGCTGCCGGGTCTCCTTCCACAAAAAAGCGATTTTTCTGTTGCCCAATATTGCTTTTGGTGCAGTCCAAAATGATTTTATCCATCAATTCGCAAGCCGTCGGTTGATGCGCCATCGCCACCAAAACCGCCCGCATACACTCGTGGATGCTCGCAAAATGAGCGCAGACCACCACCTCCTCGGGTGCGGGAAGTGGAACAAGATGCAACTTGATGGCCGTGGTAAAAGCAAGCGTGCCTTCCGACCCACAGAGGAGTTTGCAAAAGTTGAAATCGGGATTGTCGGGGGTGAAGGGATTGCTTTCCAGCAAAATATCAAGCGCGTAGCCCGTGTTGCGACGTCGAATGGAAGGCTTCGGAAAATGATCCCTAATTTCCTGCTGCCGTTCTGGTTCGCTCAAGGCCTCTGAAATATGCCGGTAGAGCCGATTTTCGAGGGGCTCGCCCTTTTGCTTTTTCGCAAATCCTTCTTCAGTCAAAGATTTGAAAACCACCTCCGAGCCATCGCTCAAAACGACCTCCAATTCCAGCACATGGTCCCTCGTAGAACCATAAACGATGGAGGTGCTGCCGCAGGAATTGTTGCCCACCATTCCACCTATCATGCAGCGGTTGGCTGTCGAGGTGTTGGGTCCGAAAAACAAACCGTGGGGGCGCAAAAATTCATTCAATTGGTCGCGGACGATGCCAGGTTGCAGGCGCACCCACCCCTCTTCTGTGTTGAGTTCGAGGATGGTGGTGAGATGCTTGGAAACATCCACGACGATGCCATTTCCGACGCATTGCCCTGCCAGCGAAGTGCCTGCCGTCCGGGGAATAATGGAGGTCCGATGCGCTTTAGCGAAAGCGATAATTTTCTTAACGTCCTCCTTGTTTTTAGGTCGCGCCACAGCCAAAGGCAATTCGCGATAAACCGACGCATCGGTGGCATAAAGCGACCGCATGAGTTGGTCGAAATAGAGTTCTCCTTCCAAAGAATTCTTTAGTTCCTGTAATGCTGTAGTCATGATTTGAAACTAAATTGAAAGATTAAAATTATTGAAATCTACAAATTTGAAGGGATGAATTTAGGTAGTTTTGCCTATTTCTAAATTCGTCAATAGAACAATTCAGAAAAAAATCTTATTTTCGTAGCATGACTTTAGAATTAATTACATCAGAAGCTTTAAGGCTTGGCCGGTTAGAACGCCTGGAATTGGCTTGTCTAATTCTCGATAGCTTAGCCCAAGAAGAAAAAGCGGGAGGTGCCAAAAACGACGCATCTGGGTTGAACAAAAAACAGGCAAAAGAAATTGAAAATAGAATTAAACTCTTTGAAACCGGGAAAATGAAAACTATTCCTGCTAATCGAGTTCAAGCAAACCTGACCAAAAAACATGGCTTACAAACTTGAATTTTTTGAAGCTGCGGAAAGCGATTTGGACGAAGCCATTAAGTGGTATGCAGCGAAGAGTCTTTCCGCCGCACAAAATTTTTTTGACACATATTTAAAAACGCTAGAGCGCATTTCAAACAATCCTTTTCAATTCCCAAAAGTTAGGGGAGAAGTTCGCAAAGCCAGGTTTTCACTTTCCTTCCCCTACAACGTGTATTTATTTGTCAGAAATGAAAATGTTTTTATCGTGGCTGTGTTCCATGACAAAAGAAATCCCAATGTCTGGCAAGAACGTGTTTAAATACAAGCAATATAGTTGGAAGAAAAGAACTAAAAGCTGCCCATAATTTTTCAAATAAATTGCTGCTTCTGCCTGCCCAAGCTCTCGACAGACAACTCCACCACGTCTCCTTTTTTTAAATAAAATGGAGGATTCATTCCCAAGCCGACGCCCGGCGGCGTGCCGGTCGAAATCAAATCGCCGGCTTCCAATTGCATGAATTGCGAGATGTACCAAACGAGGTGATTCGGGCTGAACACCATCGTTTTGGTGTTCCCCTTTTGCCTGGTTTTTCCATTGACGGAGAGCTGCATTTTTAGATTCAGGACGTCTGGAATCTCGTCCTTGGTGACCAAGTAGGGACCGACGGGGCTGAAGCCGGGGCAGGATTTGCCCTTCACCCATTGCCCGCTTTTTTCCAATTGAAATTCCCTTTCGGAAACATCGTGCACCACGCAATAGCCGGCGATGCAACCCTCTGCTTCTTCTTTGCTTTTGAGGTAGCAAGCATCTTTGCCCAAGACGAGACCTAATTCAACTTCCCAGTCGGTCTTGCGACTGTTTTTTGGAATTTTAATGGAATCATTCGGCCCGTTAATCGTGTTGGCGGCTTTCATAAAAAGAACCGGTTCCGCGGGGAGAGCCATGCCCGATTCGGCAGCATGATCGGCATAATTCAAGCCGATGCAAAGAATCATTCCCGGACGGGAAATGCAGGCGGCCCAACGCTCGCTTTTTGGCACATTTGGCAAGGTATCTCCTTCATTTTCAAGGAGTCGTTGTAATTCATTCAGCCCATCATTACAAAAAAAATCCCGGTTCCAGTCATCGAAAAAACCGGAGCAATCCTTTCTTATTCCACCGAGGAGGACCCCTGGTTTTTCTTGGGTTTTATTTCCAAATCGGATGAGTTTCATATTCTGCATTTTGAATCAGTGAATTTAGGTATTTTTGACAACTTTTAAATAAACGGGGCCGAAAAGCGCTTGCTTTTTTGCAATTTAGCAACCCTTTTCAAAACACAATCAACAGATGAGCAAACCCTTTGACCTCACCAACAAAATCGCAACCATCACGGGAGGGGGCAGCGGCATTGGAGAAAGCATTGCTACGGTCTTCGCCCGGCAAGGTGCAAACGTTTTCATCCTCGACATAAATTCGGAGAGTGGACGGAAGGTGGTATCCAAAATCCGGAAGGAAGGCGGGAAGGCACACTTTTTTCGCTGCGACGTAGGCAATCAGCAGGCTGTTTTATCTGTTTTTGACCAAATAATAGAAGATGCAGGAAGCTTGGATATTTTGATAAACAACGCGGGCATCGCCCACATCGGGAATGTCGAAACAACCTCCGAAGAAGACATGGACAGGGTGTATCGAGTCAACATAAAAGGCGCTTATAATTGCCTGCACGGGGCGGTTAAAAAAATGAAAAAATGTGGCGGCGGCGTCATTCTGAACCTCGCTTCCGTCGCTTCGGTGGTGGGCTTGTCCGACCGCTTTGCCTACTCGATGAGCAAAGGGGCCATTTTGACCATGACTTTTTCCATCGCCAAAGATTATTTGAAGGACAACATCCGCTGCAATGCCGTCGGCCCGGCGAGGGTGCATACGCCTTTTGTGGACGGTTATTTGAAAAAGAACTACCCCGGAAGAGAGCAGGAATTTTTTGAACAACTATCCAAAACGCAACCCATCGGGAGGATGGGCACGCCGGAAGAAATCGCCTACCTCGCGTTGTACCTCTGCTCGGATGAAGCGGGCTTCATTACCGGTTCTTTTTATCCCATCGATGGCGGTTTCCTGACTTTGAATACGTAAAAACATGACACAACTTTTTGATAATCAAACTGCTATCGTTAGCGGTGCCGGACAGGGTATAGGTTTTGAAATTGCTCTCCAATTGGCCTTGA
Organism: uncultured Saprospiraceae bacterium; assembly: GCA_964549665.1. Lineage (GTDB taxonomy): Bacteria > Bacteroidota > Bacteroidia > Chitinophagales > Saprospiraceae > CAZJYF01. The sequence continues at coordinate 5,357 of CAZJYF010000090.1, read as the reverse complement.
AAGGTGCTTCGGTACTACTGAACGACATCGATTCCGAACGGGCAGAAGAGGCTGCCCAAAAAATTTCAGCCGCCGGCGGGAACTGTCTTCCAATTGTTGGGGACGTCGGTGATGTGGGTTTTTTAAACCAAATGGTCGAAAGTGCCGTCGCCTCCTTTGGACAACTGAACATTGTAATTGCCAATGCAGGCATCACCACTTACGGCAACTTTTTGGACTACCAGCCGGCTTCTTTTCAACGGCTTCTTTCCGTCAATTTGGGCGGTTCCTTCTTTTTGGCTCAGGCCGCTGCCAAACAAATGCGCCGGCAGAACACAGGGGGCAACCTCCTTTTCATGTCCTCCGTTACAGGTTGTCAGGCATACCCCGAACTCGCTGCCTACGGAATGACAAAGGCTGCCTTGCAAATGCTTACCAAATGTCTGGCAATTGAATTAGCGCCCTTTCAAATCAGGGTAAACGCCGTCGTTCCCGGGGCGACGGTCACGGAACGAACCTTGCAAGATGACCCGGATTATGCAAAGGTCTGGCAAAAACTAACCCCCACCGGACGAGCTTGCAGCCCGGAAGATATCGCGAATGCCGCTTTATTTTTAGTGTCTTCTCAAGCGGAACAGATTACCGGGCAATCTTTGATTGTCGATGGCGGTTGGTCGTCGGTGAGTCCTTCCCCGGAATGAGGGAAAGGGTTCGATATTCTCCCTTTCGACTCCATTTTTAATTAATAATCAAGGGGTTACGAACTTTTTCCTGGCTTAATTCAGTCCTTGTAAGCGACCTTTTATTTTGAATGCACGCCGGTCCTGTTTTCCGGTCTTTCTAATTTTGACCAACCAAATTGTTGCAACACCTTGAAACATTTTCGTATCTTTACAAATTGAATTTTTGAATTAAACCTAAAAAACGACCTTAACATGGAGAACATTTTTCTCATCCTTTCACTCCTGCTTGGAATAGTCCTGGGGGCTTTGAGCACCTGGTTGATTGCCAAATTCAAATTCGCTTCGGAGACGATTTCTGAAAAAGATGTTCGGGAAAAGTATGTGCCAAGAGAGATGCATGAAGCCCTTCGGGTGCAGGAAAAGAAACTTGCAGATGATTTAAAAGAGAAAGAAAGGGAACTTAGGACGTCGGAAAAAATGCTGGCCACGAAAGAACAACTATTGGTCAACATGGAGGAGAAATTTGCTAGCATGGAAGGAGAATTTGCCAAGCAACAAAAGCGAGCACAGATCGAATTTGAGAACATTGCCAACCGGCTGTTGGAAGAAAAAAGTCACAAATTCACCCTTCAAAATCAAAAGCAATTGGGAGAAGTATTAAATCCGCTGAAGGAAAAAATCAAGGAATTCAGGGAGGACATCGAGAAGCGGTTTTTGGAAGAAACCAAAGATATTGTTTCCCTCAAAAGTGAAATTGCGCATTTGCACCAACTGAACCAACAATTGAGCTCGGATGCTAACAATCTGGCAAGTGCTTTGAAAGGCGAATCCAAAACGCAGGGCGATTGGGGGGAATTTCGCCTCGAAATACTACTTGAACGGGCGGGACTGGTGAAAGGGACCCATTTCATGGTGCAACCCTCGTTTAAAGATGAAAACGGTCAAGACAAACGGCCGGATTTTGTCATCCGCCTCCCGGAAGAAAAGCATCTGATCATCGATTCCAAAGTTTCGTTGACCGCTTATGAAAAATATTTCAACGCAGACACCGACGAAAAAAGAACGAAGCACCTAAAGGCGCATATCGACAGCATCCGAAACCATATCAAAGATTTGGGCAGCAAAAATTATCAGCAATTGTACCAAATCAATTCTCCCGATTATTTATTGCTTTTCGTTCCCCTGGAATCTGCTTTTTCCCTTGCCCTCGAAAACGATTCCCGCCTGTTTTTAGACGCCTTGGAAAGGAATATCGTGGTCGTCACTACCTCTACATTGTTGGCCACTCTTCGCACGGTTTCTTATATCTGGAAACAGGAAAAGCAAAAAAACAATGTCCTGGAAATTGCCCGGCAGAGTGGAAAGCTTTACGATAAGTTCGTCAATTTCGTCGATGATTTGAAAATGATTGGACAGCGTTTAGCAGGCGCTCAAAATGCTTATGACGGGGCGATGAACAAATTGGTGGAATCCAAAAAATTTGGGGACACCCTGGTAGGTAGGGCACAGAAAATAAAAGAGTTAGGGGCCAAAACTTCCAAGGCCTTGCCGAAAGAAATGCTCGATTTAATCGAAGAGGAGGATGGGCTTGAGAATGGTTTGGAGGCTGAAAACACTCCAGTCTAACTAAAAAACAGATCGATAGTTGATACCAAAACTTTGGTGCCAAACTTCAACTCGATAGTTGGTAGGTCATCTCGGGATAAGATAAACTAATCAGGGGAAAGTCCAACGAAATTTAAGGTATTATTGGAACTTGCCTTTAAGAATGAATTCTAAAAACTCGTCGGTTGTAAGGAGTTCAATTTTTGGAAAAGAGATGATTTTTTAATATCCGAAAATGGCGGTCGTCTGAAACAATAAAATCAGCATTTCCAGCAACAGCAACATCAACAAACTTGTCGTCGTCAGGGTCAGCATTTATCAGTTGCCAATAAAAAGTTCTTTCGACCTTAAGGATATTGGAAGAAAGAGCCAGAAAACTAAGGATGTCTTCCGCGATATCCTCTCCCATTTCCTCCCCAATAATTTCTTCATATTCCAATAGAATGTCGGTAGTTACGATCAATTGATACTTTCGGTTTTTTAAAGCATTGTAAATTGGATAATAGGGCGAGCGTTCTGAAACAGAAACCAGTAAAGTATTGGTGTCTAGGACGACTTTCATCTCAGGAGGAATGTTTGCGGTAGGGAGTGCGGTGATGTTTTTTCAAAAGAGATTTGGCATCCAACTTTTTTTCATCCCACACTTTATTGGCTTTTCGAGTAGCCTGTTCAGCAAAAAATTGAGCTAATAAATCCCGAATGGCAAGTAATTCCTCCTCAGATACATTGCGGGCATACAAACTCAACAATTCGAGCTGAAGATTAGTAAAGGGTTGTTTCAATGATATTGGCTGCATTGGCTGAATTTTTTCAAAGATAAAGTTCTTTTCCAAAAGTTGCAAAACCCGATGTGTCAAGTTTGGAAACTTGACACGAAATATAGCACACGTCTGAGACGTAAATCATAAATATTCTAATTCTCCAGACTTAGAACGTCGGAATTTCTAAAGGCAACTTCCTCTTCCAAATTTTGACATTCAACGAAAAAAAGACCGCTACCCTCTTGCAAACAAAAATTCCCTCTTGCCCGACAATTCTTCCTTAAAAACATAGCCATCTACATCGAAGGATTTCACTTCTTCAATTTCGGTAATCCGGTTTTTGATAATTTGGCGCGCCAGGATGCCGCGGGCTTTTTTGGCATTGAAAGAGATGACTTTGTATTGACCGTTGCGCCATTCCTTGAAGTGGATGTGGAACAAATTGCCTTTGAGAAGGGCGGGTTTAACGGCCCGAAAGTATTCCTGTGATGCTAGATTGACGACGGTATCGCTGCCGGATTCAGCTAAATCGGAATTGATTAATTCGGTGATTTTGTCGCCCCAAAATTCGTACAGGTTCTTCTTCCGGCCATTTTTCAACGGCAGACCCATTTCAAGGCGGTAGGCTTGCATCAAATCGAGCGGCGCAAGCAACCCGTACAAACCGGAAAGGATGCGCAGATGCTTTTGGGCAAATTCAAAATCGGCTTCCTCAAAGGTATCGGATTGCAACCCCATATAAACGTCGCCTTTGAATGCCAGCACAGCTTGTTTGGCATTTTCGGCAGTAAACGGAAGGGAAAATTCCCGAAATCGCTTGACGTTCACCTCGGCAATTTTATCACTCACCCCCATTAGTTGTTTCAAACTTCGGGCAGATTTTTTTCTCATTATGCCGACCAATTTTTCGCTATCGGCCAACATTCTGGGAAGGCTGTATTTTTTTAATCCAACTTGACTAAAATCCAGGGTTTTGGCAGGAGAAAGTAAAAGGATCATTTATTGATTTTTAATTTTTTGCTCAACAAAGCTAGAAAAAAATGGGGCTAATGGGCAATGACCTGTTCCCATTCCCTAATGGAACTTTTCATCCAATGACTCCAACACGTACTCCCAAAGGGTTTCATACGGCACGATTTCCAATTCGCTGCTTTGCCGGGCGAGTTCCAACGGAACTTCTTTCAGCCGTTCTGAATACTTCTTCGCCTTTCGGATGGTGCCCGTTCGATTGAAATAAGCACTGGGCAATTGTTTCAACATTTTGATGAAGCAGTTGCTCCGAAAAGTATCCCCTTTGCGAAGGTAACGGTGGCTATACAAATTTAAAGCCTCCAAGCGGTTGACGACCATATCATATTTTTCCTGGTGCAACAAAAACAAAATTTGGAGGATGAGAATGGTGATATTAGCGCCCCGTTTGTCTTTAGAATAGGTGGGCACTTCGTTGAGAAACCGGCCAATTCTGAATTTAGACTGTTTCTTCTGAGCATCTGCCTCTTCGGGTCGAATTTTTCCGATTGAAATGAAATAGTGGATAAAAGCCTCCTGTATCCGCCAATGTTCACTGACACTTTCAAACAAATACCGAAATTGGGGATGCCGGAAAGCCCTCAAAAATATTTTATAGGCCTCCTGCAATTGCCCCGTATGGTACAGCAACATCAGGTAATAATCCATCGCGTTAAACCAATTGCTCGTTCCTTCTTCCACTAAGGAGAGGCACTTCTCGGCGATGATCTTCCCTTTTTCAAAATTTTTTAGCTGAATGTGGCAGGCTAACTTCCTAAAAAGGAAGACAAAGATGGCCACTTTTGGAACTACTTCCGGCTTTGCTTCCAGCAACTGGACCGCTTCCTCACAGACCTTCAGGGTGTTTTGGTAATCGTTCACAATTTGATACCGCAAGGAAAAGACGCCGAATGCTGAAGTAATAAATTTGTAGGTGTTGTATTTCCCTTTAAACGCCAATAGTTCAGCCGCATAGCGTTTGGCATCCTCCTCCAATTCCAATTTGGTCGCATTGGAACGGACAAAATTCACGACCAGGTCTAAAAAATACTCTTCTGCCAGCAACTCCGCCTTCCAAACAGAATAATGTTCATTTAACAGGTGCGTGAATTCTTTAAATTTTTTGGCATCCCCCTCTATTGCACCAAAGTGATATCGCAATTCTTTTGCCACTTCCACAATCAGGTCCGAAAATTCAAATTTGAGGGCTTTTCGAATAATCCTTTCCGCCAAGGGACGCGCCGTTCTTCTCGCCCCCCTTCCAATCAAAATCTTTAAGGCGGCAAAGTCTTTATAGCAGGAATAATAGGCCTTTTGCAAT
>CAZJYF010000089.1:0-10711 GCA_964549665.1 uncultured Saprospiraceae bacterium | reverse complement strand
ACAAGGGGTAAATCAATGTCCAAATCACTGAAATTGAGATCCATCACCAATCCCAACATACAGGCAACCTGATCCGTATCGCTAAAATGGCGTAACTCACCCTTGCCGATCATCAATTTTTTCACCTTGCCTGAAGTCAACCAACCTTCAAAGCCAAAATAAAGCGGCGGATGGTTTTTGGTAAGGATGTATTCCAACCCCAATTTACCATCAAATACAACTTGGTCCGTCTTGCTTTTCAATAATAGATTAAGACTATCCGAATCCGATTCAAGGGTGTTCAGGTCAAAGCGGATAATTATTTGCGTCGTCTCGTAGTCCAACATTATGGTAAGCTGTTCGGTATGAAGGGTCACGGGTTGGTGATTGAATTCGCCGTGCAATTTCAGCTTGGCGTGTTTGGTGTAATAAATGTCGTCCTGCGAAAACCCAAGGGTATTGAAAAGGGCTACGATGACAAATGCAACTGATAATTTTCTCATTTCGGTAACTTTTAAAATAATTATTTTCCAATGACATTACCTGCGGTTTGCAATGCTGTCGAAAAACTATGAAGAAGTTAGGTTCAACTAATCCTACTGGAAAATATTCAAGCGATTGTCTTTTAATTATTACGCGACAAAACTTGTGCTACTTTCATGAGTCTCGGGATTCTTGAAGGAAGTATTCCTGCAACGGGAAATGGTATTTTTGGAGTTGCCACTTTGCACTAATTTTTTTTGAAACTCCTAATGTAATTGACCAATTGCCATCGTTGTTCCTCTGTTAAAGTGGATTTGTACGGGGCCATGGGGGGCTTTCCTTCTGAGAGTTTCCAGAAAATGGCACCATCCGTTTGCAATTGAACCACGTCTTGGGTAAAATTCGAAGGGCGGGGTTTCAGGCTCATTCCAGCCACTCCGTCGCCTTTGCCCTTTTTGCCGTGGCAAATGGCACATAGCTGACCAAATAATTTTTTACCGGCAGCGGTGGCAGAAGGATTTCCTTTCAAAGGGTTTACGAGCTTGTTCGCACTTTCAGGTGCTACCCAGCCACCTGGTTGATTGGGTATATTTGTTTTGGAATCCCCAGTTTTTACCGAAACAGTAGTTTTGGGGGAATCCTCTTTTTTGGGTTTGGTGGTGGTATCTGCCTCTACCGTTTTAGTTGGTCCTTCATCCTTTGGATTGGCGATGGTTTCCACCTCAACCGATTTGGGTTCAACCTCGATTTTGGGATTTGGCGGAATGGTGTCATCGACGGATTTGGGCGAAACTTCTCCTTTTGGGTTTGGGGGGATTACCACATCCAAAGGCTTGGGGGAAACCTCCTTTTTGGTGCTCTCGATAAGGATATTTTCATTTCCTGGATTTGTTGGAATCTTATTACCCTTGGCCGTAACCTTCGCGTTAGAGGATTTGGGGACAATGTTGGTTGGTGAATCGGTCTTTTTTGTCCTATTCGCTGAATTAGACAGACCATCACCTACCATGCCGTAAAGTGTGGCGGTGTCAATTGATTTAGGAGGAATGCCGCTGTCCGTAGCTACTACTTCGCCGGATTTGGGCAAATCACCGTTTTGGATACCTTTGTCCGTCGCTGCATTCCCGGATGGAGACGATGAACAACTTTCGACGACAAAAGAAAACGCAAAAATTACGGCGATCGCAAAAGGGAACCGTAAGCTTGTGAATAAACCAGTTTTTTTCTGCATGATAATTGGCTTTTTTAATTATTATTTAAATTGCCCGTTTTCAAGGGGGCTTTCCTTTCTTCCTGTTTTTCAATTCCTAAATTACATACCCTCCAACAGCAACTATTATTTATTAAAATTGACGTAATTGACTGTTTCCTCCACTGTCAACGGTTTCGTAGAATTACCAGTACGCAGATAAAAAACAGTCTTGTCATTTAAATTCACATAAGCAGGAACAGAGGATTGGCGAATTTCAACATAGCAAACATCCTTTTTATCTAGCTGGTAGAAGGAAATGCGGATCAAGGAACAAAACTCTGTTCCAATATTGGTGGAAATCAATTGCATTAATTTCAATTCAAAACCATCCCTGTTTTTCTTGTTTAGGGAAGTATAATCTGGCTTAAGACCAAGGGGCTTCCCACTGTCATCAACCCCTATCAATAAAGCTCCTCCTTTGGCATTCAAAAATCCTGCAACCGTTTTTAAAAAAACTTTTTCCAAACCCTTATTTATCTTGTTATAATGATAATCATACCTCAGAGAAGATTTGAATTCCACTTTTTCACTTTCACCATTTTTAATAAGGAACTCTATATTCCTCTCCAATTGTTCTTCCTGTAATTTCAAGATTTTATTTTTCTGTAATATCTTCTTGTAATACAATCCCGAACAGAGGCCCACCAGAACACCAAGAACTATAAAAATGGAAGACATCCCCATCATGCGAAAAGAAAATGAATCGTTTAATCTTTTGGCAATCACCTCTAAAAATAGAGAATAGCTGAAGTCAACTTTACTAAACTCGAACCAATAAATTACCATTGTCAAGGGGTGTATTAAAAAATAAAAAATAATTACCCCAATAATGGTATGCTTAACAATTACGAATTTATTTTTATAATCCATCCTCATTAATTCTGAAAGCCCTTGTTTCATTCGATTCTCAAAGTATGCCATCCTGTTTTATTCCCGGTTCCCAAAACCATGGATTGCTTCAGAAAGCAAATAATAGGTATTAGTTTTCTGTTTCAACTTTTGTCAAAACCCTTTCATCCGTCCCAGCCGGGGATTTCCTTCCATGGAATTTCCTGATAATCAACCTATTCGCCCTTTCGTAAGTCAGGTACTGGATTAGCCAGGTTATCCCGACCATCAATTTGTTTTTAAAGCCGGTGATGGATAATAGATGCACCGTGGACCACAACACCCATGCAAACCAGCCCTTCCATTTAGCCTTTCCAATTTCAGCAACTGCACTGTTTTTTCCGATTGTAGCCATGCTGCCTTTGTCCCGGTAGCCGAAAGGTTTTTGGAAGTTGCCTCGCTGTATAAGATGGAGAATGTTTTCAGCCAACTGCCTAGCTTGCTGAATGGCAACGGGGGCCAGCATAGGATGCCCTCTGGGATAATCATCCGAGAGCATGGCTGCCACATCGCCGACGGCAAAGATATCGTCAAATCCTTCCACGCGGTTGAAAGCGTCCACCTTTAGGCGGTTCCCTCTGACGAAGGCTTCCGAAGGCAGCCCCAGGGGAGCACTTCCCTTCACACCTGCTGTCCAGACAAAGGCTTTAGCCCGGAAAGATTCGCCATTTCCCAGTAAAACTTCCCTTCCATCGTAGTCTTTTACGGTGGTGTCGAGGAGGACTTCTACATCCAGTTTTTTCAACACTGTCAGCGCGTAGGAAGACGCTTCTTTCGACATGGCCCCCAACAAGCGGTCGGCAGCTTCGATGAGATAGATTTTCATCCACTCTTTGGCTATTTCCGGGTAGTCTTTATGCAAGAGGTAACGCTTGAATTCGGCGAGGGAACCCGCCAACTCCACACCCGCGGGGCCACCTCCGACGATGGCAACGTTGGTGAGGGCATCTTTTTCCTCGCTGTTACAGGTTATGGCAGCCTTTTCGAGGTTTTGAAGTACCCAGGAACGTATGTCCAAGGCATCTCGTATGTCTTTCAAGCCAACGCTGTTTTTCTCAATTTGGCTCATGCCATAGTAGTTAGTGGTACTGCCGGTGGCAATGAGAAGATAGTCGTACGGCGCCCAACCAATACCTGTAACCACCCGTTTCTTTTCAGGCTCAATTCTTACGACTTCCGCCATTCGATACACAAAATTTTCATACCCTTGAAATAGTTTGCGGATGGGCGTAACGATGGAGTCCGGTTCGAGCCCGGCAATCGCAACTTGGTAAAGTAGGGGCTGAAACTGATGAAAATTATTCTTGTCCAGAAGAAGAATCTCCACCGGTTGGTTGCGCAGTTTTTTTATAAAATTAATACCAGCAAATCCTGCCCCGATGACCACGACTCGTGGTAGGGAAGTATTGGGTAGGCAGATAGCATTATTTTGAAGATTTTCTTTCATTTCAACTTTGTTGTTTCGGACTGTAATTGGTACCAATAAAGATGCTCATAGGCTCCAGACCAATACATTCCAAAGGTGAAAGCGAACAGTAGTTCTTCAAGTGGAATACCCAGTATAACGATGCCCGTCAATGCTCCCATATTCCAGTACAAATTGACGTAATCGGGGAAAGCCCACAACAACAAACCAAAGTAAAGCGCATAAAGCCCGAGGAAAAGCAAGCCTCCTATCCAGATTTTAAAGTTTAGGTCGGGGCGACAATAAAGAGTTGCCACCCCGCCTAAAAATAATGCGATAAGACCGCAATAAATGTGATTGAGCGTTGTGAAAACTGCTAAAACCACAAACACGGCTATCGGCAAAAGCAGGATATATGTATGTAGTCTGTGCTTGTGACCCTGTTTTTCAGAAGTAGCAACCGGGGTCAAATCTGCCGGATACACCAAGCGGTAAAGCACGACACCTATCCCTCCAATAGCAAAGCAAAAAAGGAAACTCTCAATGTCAAAACCTGTCTTGTTGGCCAAATCAAATAAAGAGGGAGGAAACCAATATTCCGGCACGAACAGTGGTTCAGTCAGTCCAAAGAGCATTGTCCACCAGCTCATTTTCCACATCTCTTTGCGAAAAACAGGCTTCCTCCAATAAATCAATGCCCAAAGAAGAAGAAAAACCAGGGACCATATCAACCAGGCGTATTTCATAGGTGGTTATTTTTCGCAATGCTGAAATTGTAAATCCCTGCCACACATGCCCCGACCAACCAACCGATAATAAAGGTTTCTACGATACCCAATAAGGCCTCCCAAACCGGAACCTGCATCCTGATAATGGAGGTGACATCCAGCCCATGCAACAGGCTATTGAAAAAATGAATGGTACCGTTCCTACCGGCTGTTAGCATTAGCAGGATACATCCCAAGTATATCAAGGCGCCCGTTGCGCCAACAGCCAGTCCGAATTTTCTAATGTTGATGCTGCTCATAAGGTTCTTTATTTTGTTGACTTGGATTTTGGTTTTCCCGCTCACCCCCATGCCCATGTGGTATGAGCAAGTGGAGGGCAAACATTGCCAGAATGAAAACAAAGAAACTAGAATCACTGCCCAAACCAATGGCTGGCGCCAGAAATAGGAGCAACAAGGGAACAGTACATCCAATGAGCATCCAAATTAATTGTTTGCGGTTCATAATTCCTTTTATTTAACGCAAAGTGCATTAACGGTAAAAGCTTGAAAACTCTCTAATCGAAAAATAAAAAAGCTACTATTTTTAATTTTAAATCCTTTGACAATCAGCAAGATACGGAAAAACCATACTAAAAAGTTGCTGAATTTTGGGTACTATTTACAAGATTTTGTCCAAGGGTTTTCGATTGCCTTTCGGCAGTTTCTTATACTCACTCATACTCATACCTGTGACCTGTTTAAACTGTCTGGAAAGGTAGTGAACATTGTTATAACCCAATTGATACGCGATTTCCGAAAAATTCAATTCTCCGTATTCAATGAGTTCTTTGACTTTCTCAATTTTCAAAAGGATGAAGTATTTTTCGAGGGTTATCCGTTCAATTTTGGAAAAGGTTTTGCTCAGTGTCCAATAATCTCTGTTCAGTATCTTTGTCAAATAATCGGAGAGTCTCTCTTCATAAATCAAAGGCAACTGATTCACTTTTTGGATGAGGCTGAGTTTCAGTTGTTCCGTGATTTGAGTATCCTTGTCCTTGATAAATTCAAAATCATCTTCCAAAAGGGTTTGCTCAACTTCAGAGATAGAAACTTCCTCCTGAGGATATTTTATGGTCAATTTTCCGAGCCGGATGTCCAAGACCTCTACCCCTATTTTTTTCAGGTTTTGTTTCACTACTTTTAAGCACCTGGAACAAATCATATTTCTGAGAGCTATTTCTTTAATCTCCATAAGATTCCTCCTTCGATTTTATCACCGAATTAACTGAAAGGCAAGGGCGAGCACTACGAATAAAATAATAGCCCAAATCAATCCATTGAAAGCCTTCCGGAATAGCGATTTAGGCGGTTCGTCTCCTTGGCGGCAACACGGTTTCATCTTTTCACGGTTTTGAAAAATTTCATATTAATTCCAAATCACTTCTGCTGTTTTCACGGTCGTTTGGTTGCTGTTAACCTGTGTCCAAGCCAGGAAAATGCGCTTGCCCGACTTTGCTAAAATGGGAAAGCCGCTTTGCCTGGAAGTACTTGTCGTTGTGAGGGTAACACTGTTTCCCTCTTTTCCCGAAGGAGTGACTTTTACCGCCCGGATCTGCCCGCCGTCCTCCGTAATTTCGAGCCAGGAAACCAACGCTTTGCCGGGTTCCAAAAGCAAGACATCTACCCGTCCAAGTGGTTTTCCATCGTCTATCCGAACGGGGTTGGAAAAAGTGGCGCCTGCGTCATGCGAAAAAGCAATTTTCACATGGCTTTCGCCATTTGCCCTGCTGAACCAGGCAATGGCCACCTCCTTGTCTTCCGCCACGACGGAAGGCCCATTGACGGGACAGCCGGCTATTTCCCAATTATCCTGGAACAATATCTTGGGAGTAGTCCAACGTCCATTCACCTTCCGGACGTAGGCAATGTCTCTAATTTCCTTCTCCGAGCGATCCCGGTAGGCTACGATAGGTCCAGCCGAAGTCATAGCGGCACTCGTTTGGCAGCAGTCGCAGGTGCGATGGTCCAATTCCGCTTCCTCGTAGAGGTTCCCGTTTTTGTCGAATTCTGCGGTTCGCAGCGTCATCGCGCCGCGGTCTTTTTCGTTGTCACTCGTAGTATTTCTACCATCCAGCCAGGCGGCGAAGACGCGGTCTTTAGAAACCGGCACCAGGGAAACAAAGCCATGTTCGGCAGGGATGCCATCGGTGTGGGGAATGAAGGAAGCCCCCCAAGTTTCTCCTCCGTCCGTTGATAGTGCAATCCGAATGTCGTAGTCGTAAGTTCCCTTTTCACTTTTTTGCAGCCAATGCGTCGTCAGCGTTTTGCCGCCATCTTTAAAGCCGGTCAGGGAAGGGAAATCCGCCCAATTGACAAACCAATCCGTCCCTTGAGCAATCGTCTTTGGGGCCGACCAACGGTCATTTTCAAGAACGGCAAACTTCAAAGCATCGGTGGAATCATCGAGGTATTCCACCCAGGAAAGATAGAGATGGCCATCTTCGGAAACGAACAAGTTGGGCTCCCCTCCTTCTTTGCAGGGAACGGATATTTCAGATAACCGGGCGTTAGCCATTTTTTCCTCCTCCGAGGTATTTTGACAGCTTGTTAAAAGCAGGAGCATTCCTCCGATGGTGATTATGGATTTCATTTGCAACGAATTATACATTGATTAATGTTTTTCACCAGCCTGAACCCTAGTCCGAAAAAAGAGGACTTTCTTTTTTACAAAATTATTATTATCCATCCGGCATCAAATTAAGCTGCCAACTACAATCTCGAATTACAAAATCAAACCCTACTTATTCATAAATTTATCGGCAGATGTCTTTGACCCAAAATAAGAAACCGTTTCATCTTGCAAGTTTCGCACAATTACGGCAGTTGCTTTATCTACTTTTTCGTTCGTTAAAGGGTCCATGCTATACCTGACTCCCTGAATGTTTTCCTGTAACTTCTTGACACACATCTGGCAGCAACCGTAATATATTATCCCTTCCACCGCAATCGGGATTTGTTTACTGCCCATAAATTTATCGTTCACCATGCAGACTTTTTCGTTGGGGACTATCTCAAACCTCTTGTTGGAGGATATTTCCCGAGTCAATGCTTGGGCTGTTGGCTGAGTAGATATCTGGGCAGTTGATGGTACCTGATTAGTTGCTCCTTTTTCCGTTTGTGATGTACAAGACAAAAGCAGAAACGGGATTGCCATTGCCATGAATAATGTTCCGGAATTCAGTTTGAAGAATACTTTCACGTTTTTCATAAATTGCATTTTTTTAATTTAAAAATTCCACCCCAAAATTCTAGGTTTGGAATTATTGGATTGGTCAGTTAAAAATTGAGTATTAGGGTATTTATTAAAGCATCATCGCCTAATAGACCATTGAAAAAAATTTAATTTCAATGATCGTGGTCATGGTCTCCTAATTCCAAGAATTCTCCTTTCGGCCCAACTCCTTCGAGATGTACCAATTGCGCGCCATGATGCCCCGCAAGACTTACAGATACACTGGCACCCACCAATAAGGCAGCCACTGCAATTTCGATTATCTGTTTTTGCTTCAAAAAGAACTGGCTAATAATTTTGACCACTAGAGCAGCCACACTCAGCCAGACCGTCCAATCGGCAAAGCGCTCGTGCTCTTCAAGAATATTGGCCGCTTGCAGGGTGAGGTCTTCCGTGTGCGGGTGCGCGTAGGAAGACGAAATATATGCGCCCACTGCACCAAGCAATAGCATCCAAAAAGCAGCCCAGCTAAAGGCTTCCCGATAGAAGAAGAAGCTCAAAATCTGAAAGATGGCCGCTGTAATTAACAGAACAATTGGAAAATGGACTATCAGCGGATGCAGGGTCGGAAACTCGGTAAGTGAAGCCGTTTCTTCATCTGAATGAGCATGTTCCCCTTCCTCTCCGTTTTCATGTAGGTCACCCTCAAGGGCACCTTCCCCGTCGTGTTGATGCAGAGAATCCTGCTGTACTTTTTTTTCTTTTTTTTCGTCGTGGTCGCCGCCATGCGCTAATGCTTGTGTGTTGAAAAAAGCAAAAGCGAGCAACAACAAAAAGCAGAGGTGAATTGACTTTTTCATTTTATGAATTTTGATTAAAACGTTTGAAATAAAAGCCGCCGGCAGTCTTCCTGCTGCCGGCAACCCAAAACTTTTCTAATGATTGTGAAATTGATTTCAATTTTTCTGTTTCACCGCGGGGAAAGGGTTTTCTTTCGGTGAGGGAAAAGTGCCCGTAACCTTACCACAAGTCATCATCATTTCTCCCAGGTAGGGGTTTCGAACTTCCTTTTCAGCACTTATCCAATCTGCCCCCTCGCTGTCCAAAGCCATCGGGCAATGAATCACAAAAAGTTCCTCCCCTTCGATGCCGAAGGTTTGCAAGGTTTTTATCAGCAATTCCGAGAGATGCCCGAACTGCCTGCGTTGTGCTTCTACATCTTTCAGCAAAATGATTTGATTCGCATCTCCCTTCATGCCCATCAGTTGTTTCATCCAAAACATGTGCGCGTCGCCTTTGAGCAATTCCATATCTACTTTATCCAGTTGTTCCAGAAATTTGTTGGCTGCTTTGGCGGCAGCTTTGGCATCGGTCGCCACAAAAGCCTCTTTCAGAAGGAGGTATTTCCCAGCTAGTTCTTTCAGTTGCTCATGAAAAGAGCCCGAAGTCGTTTCCGTATTGTTCGAGACCAGAGAAACATCTACTTTGGTTGCCAGGTTCTGATGATGTTGACCAACGGCATATGGAAAGTTCCCGGCGGTGCTATCCCAGGAAGTCAACATCAAAAAGGCTGAAATCAGGAATGTGAATAGTGCCATAAATTTGAAATTTTTCATCGTTCATGAATTTTAAATGGTTAAAAAAATTAGTTCAATCGGTCGGAAAGGATAACTCCTTTTCAAGCAAAAAAAAATTTAGTCATTTTGATTCCCTGTTTTCACAGCAGGGAATGGAGTTTCTTTCGGCAAAGGGAAAGAGTCGGTCACTGACCCGCAAGTCAACATTTGTTGACCTAAATACGGGTTCCGTATTATTTTATCAAAACTTAGCCAGTAGGCACCTGAGTTGTTATTCGCCATCGGGCAAAATTCCAGATAAAGTTTTTTCCCGCCCAGGTCTACTCCAAGCACCTGAACGGTATTGGTCAATGCATCGCTTAATTTACTGAATGCGGTTCTTTGTTTGGCGATATCGCTTTCACTGCCTAGTTTTTTAAGCTGTGTTTTTATCATTTTGACAGCCTTCATCCAAGACAGGTGGTGGTCGTTGTCCGTGAGAAGTTTCATGTTTACTCGGTCCATGGCCACTTCCATATTTTTTGCAGCTTCTTTGGACTTTGTCGCGTCATCGATTACCAGAGCATCTTTTATGGCGAGGTATTTTGCAACCACCTCACCCAATTGTTTTTTGAATTCCGGAGCAATATCTTTTGCCACTGCCTTTGTCTTTGGGGCAGCCATGTCCATTCCTTTTTTCATCTTTTTGCTACCTCCTCCCATATCCATACCGGCCATGCCGCCCAAAGAGGATTTTCCTCCTGCAGGCGTCATCATGCTCTGCTTGCTTCGCAATTGTGCCGCAGCATCAATTTTAAATACGCCGTTGGTCGCCACTTCCTCTCCTTCCTTCAGTCCGCTCTTCACCACATAATATTGGTCTGCGTCCTCACCAAGTACGATCTCCCGGTGTTCGAAAACCATTTCCTTATCAGGCACTTTTACATATACGATGGCTCGTTTCCCGGTCCATAAAATGGCCGATTTAGGTACGGTAATGGCATTTCTAATATTTGGAAGCCTGGCTTTTAATATGCCGCTGGTAAACATCTCGGGTTTTAGTAAACCACCCCTGTTGTTCAATTCCGTTCTTACATAAACCACCCTTTTTTGGGGGTCGATTACCGGGTCAATAAATGTCACCGTACTGGTGAAAAATTTTCCCGGAATAGACCGAATGGTGAATTTTATTTTATTGCCAAGTTTT
>CAZJYF010000088.1:0-10728 GCA_964549665.1 uncultured Saprospiraceae bacterium | reverse complement strand
AAAAGGATGGCAGTTATTTTGGCTGTTTTTCCCGTGGGTGCCATATCGTAGATGTCCCAACAACAGCTCACCGGTATAGGGAAGTTTTCTTTTAAGCCAGGCTGCATCTTTAAGTCGCTTTTCTGGCAAGCCGTCAAAGTGGGCATAAACTTCGCTAAAAATCTTTTGGATGGATTGGGGGCCACCGTACCGTTTCCGGCTTATGTATTTAGTGCCCGGTTCCACGAACAATTTGATGGTTGCGATGCCGGCACCGTCTTGCCCTCTGTTGCGTTGTTTTTGCATCAACAAATGCAGTTTATTGATGCCGTAGAGTACTGTCCCATACTTTTTTAGATAAAAGTCGAGGGGCTTCAGCAAACGGACCAATGCAATTCCACACTCATGCTTGATAAAATCGCTCATGGAACGATGGTATTTGGGTACTCAAAAAATTTGTTTGTCCCGGTTCAGGAATTTCAAGTCTGCCACTTTGGATTCAATTTTCTTGGGTACAATTATTCCCTGCGCTTTTGTTTTACGAATCCTTTTTTTATAAATTTATAGTAATACGCGACTACAAAGGTAAGCGGAACAAAAGGAACGACACCAAGTTTGTGGTTTGATTTTTAATAAATATTTTCAAAAGTGTTAGCCATTAGTTTTCCACCAATAACCTAATCTATTATTTTTACCATTCAAAACGATAAAATGAGCCAAGAAAAAAAGTACCAGTTATTGGAAGAAGAGCTCCAATTGTATAAAAAATCATTGGGCAGGGCTGCAGATGCTATTATGGATCAAGAAGTTTCTTCCTATCCAATTTTCGTGATCCACCAACATTCTGTAGATATTGGCATACTAATGGTTGATAGAGAAGAAATAACGGGAAAGTGGTCCGTAAATGCCTCCACTCTGGAGGAGTTTGTTACCAAGCAAATTATTCAAACGGATAAATTGGAAGAGTTCAAGTCTATTTACAAAGACCCTGAAGAAAATATTTGTCTTTTTGTGCTGAGTGAATTGGGAGCCCGTTTCGTCTTTATCCCTCGCAATTAAGCTTAATTCCGTTAGGATTCTTGAAAGCATTAGAAATCAAAAATTTGAAAAAACCTCAGCCCCTACCAGGTTCATATCTGAAGGTTTTTCCCAAAATAATTTGTCGCGCACTCGATTAATTTAATAATTCATTTCTTGTGGAAGCCAATAATTGGAATATCACTTTAGAAGCCGAAGGTAACCAAAAAAGTTGCAAGACGACTTTATCGTCTATGAATAAGGTGCTGCTGATTGAAGATAATCCGGGAGACGCCCGTCTCGTAGAAATTTTATTGAGCGAATCCGATTTATTAGATTGTGAAATAATGACGCGGGTGACTTTGGCGGCAGGTTTTGAAGAATTGAAATCGGAGAAGGAGTTTGCGGCTGTTTTATTGGATTTGACATTGCCGGATAGCCAGGGTTTTGATACCCTAAAAAAATTACTCGACGAATTTCCGCAAGTGAACGTCATCGTCCTGACGGGCATGTCGGACAAACGCTTGGGATTGAAAGCGGTTAAAGCAGGTGCCCAGGATTTCTTGGTTAAAGGCAATTTCGACTCCGACATTTTGGCAAAGTCGCTGCGCTATTCCATTGAGCGAAGCAAGGGTAAAAAACGCCTCGAAGAAACACAACGCATCGCCCACATCGGCAATTGGGAATGTCGTCCGGCGGCAAGGAAATTTTATGCTTCAGCGGAAGTCTACAGGATTTTTGGATTCGAAGAAAAAACGATTTTCACCTACGAGGAATTGCAAAATTCCGAATGTCCATGCCACGTCCTGGAAGAATTAAACCGGGAAGTTTTGGTCAGAAAAGAATTCAAAAAGGATATAGAAGTAAGGCAGTTAACCGGAGGCAAGCGTTATGTATCCATACAATGTGTCATTCATGGTAATTCCATTCAAGACCCTATTATTCAGGGGATTATCCAGGATATTACCGAACGCAAGAAGGCTGAGCAGGAATTATTAAAAAGCCAGGAACGATACCAGGAGATATTCACCCAATCGCAGGATGCGGTCTTTATTTGTACCATGGAAGGAAAATTAATTGATTTCAATCCGGCTACCACAAAGCTATTTGGTTACACCCGAAAAGAAGTGCTCCAATTCGAAAATATTCATCAACTGTATTATCCGCCGGAGAAGAAAGATGCTTTTTTGCAGCAACTGAAATCCCGGAAATCGATAAAGGATTTCCCCTTGAAAATAGCTCAAAAAGGTGGGGAAGCCAGGGAATGCCTCGTCAATGCAAACATTCTGGTGACGGATGGTTTCACCGGCTACAATTGCATCATCCGCGATATCACGGAGCGGATTCAAGCCGAAAAACTTCGAAAAGCAAGAGACCTGGCCAGGCAGTCTGCCAAAATGAAAGAGCAATTTGTGGCAAGTATTAGCCACGAGATGCGCACGCCGATGAATGCCATTTTGGGCATGAGCAACCTGCTCATTGACATGGATTTAAGCCCTGTACAAAAGGAGTTGGTCAGTTCTGTTCGCCAATCTTCTGAAGTTTTACTGGGGGTTGTGAACGATATTTTGGAAATCTCTTCCATTCAAAATGGCAAAATAGTCTTCGAAAACAAAACCTTTGATTTGCACGAATTGTTGAAAAACCTGGTCAACGTGATGCAGTACAAGGCGCAAGAGAAGGATTTATTTTTTGAGATAATCATGGACGATAATCTCCCCATTTTGCTTAAAGGGGACAAACTCCGCCTCAATCAGATTTTGTACAATTTGGTCGGCAACGCCATCAAATTTACGGAAGAAGGTTTCGTGAAAATCCATGTCCGGAAACAGCAGGACACAGCAGATGGAGTCCTTTTGGAATTCATCGTCGAAGATTCGGGAATTGGCATCCCGGAGGGTAAAGTCCAAGCCGTATTTGAAACCTTCACCCGCATCAAGCAAAAGGACAAAATTTTTGAAGGGACGGGGCTTGGGTTGGCAATTAGCAAAAACCTGGTTGAGCAACAGGGGGGTAAAATCTGGGCAACAAGTGAGCTGGGCAAAGGCTCTAAATTTATCTTTGACCTCACCTTTGAAATTGGAACTGAACTGGAAGACGTGCCTGCCGCTTCGGAGCAAATCGCTCTAATCGATGAAAATGCAACCTTTAGGCTGCTCTTGGCAGAAGACCACAAAATCAACCAACTCGTCGCTCGCAAAACCCTCGAACGCAAATGGAAGAATATAGATTTAACGATTGCCGAGAATGGCAAAATGGCTATTGATTTATTAAAAGAAAAAACCTTTGACATCATTTTGATGGACATACAAATGCCTGTGATGGATGGTTATGAAGCGACAAAATACATCCGTCAGCACATGCCACCGGAAGTGGCCAATCTACCCATCTTAGCCATGACGGCACATGTGCATATCTCAAAGGATAAAAAATTTAAAGAATATGGAATGAACGACTTTGTGTTGAAACCCTTTGAACCGAATGATTTATTCTCAAAAATTTCTAAATACATTCAAAAAAAGTACTCCGATGAATAATACAGCTCTTTATCAGCACATTAATCTGGACTACATGGACGTGATGACTGACGGGGACCCTGATATGAAAAAAATGATGCTGGATATGCTTCTTAAGGAATTGCCCAAGGAATTAGAGAATATGAAATCTCTGGTACAACAGGCTTCCTGGGAAGATTTGGGAAAGGCCAGTCATAAAATGAAATCTACCCTCGCCTTCGTGGGGAATGACTTAATGTCCAATTCCAACAAAGAAATTGAACAACTTGCCAAAACAGAAACGAACACTGCCAAAATTCCAGATTTATTGAAGACGCTGGAAGCTTCTTTTCAGAATGTCGTTCGAGAGTTAGAAAACGCAATTTCCGAATTATAATATCAGCTTTTATTTATATATTTGCGCAGTTCAGAATTTACTGTCCCACATTCATTCCCCCTTATAACAATCACTGACACTATGAATATTCTGATTTGCGAAAATGAAGAAATTTTGTTGACTGCGCTAGAATTTCGAATGCGCAAGCAAGGGTTCAACTTAATGATTGCAAAAAGTGGGGACGAAGCCCGTAAAATCATTCAAAGCCATTCACCCGACCTTCTCATTATCGACATCCTGAAGCCGCAAATCGAAGGGCTGGAAGTCATCAAGTTTGCCACAAAACACCTGCAAACCTTCATTCCAATTATCGCCATTTCCTCTCTCGATGAGGGTGATGTTATTTTGGAAGCCTTTCGCCTGGGCGCTAATGATTTCATTACCAAACCGTTCAATCCCACCGAATTGATTCTCCGAGTCCGACGCATTTTCCAGGAAGTTGAAGTAGCCGGGTAAATGTTGTTCGAGATTCCAGCGTGGTTGCCATTTGATTTATAAAATTTTTGAGGTTATTTTTGCCGCGTACAGATTTAAATGCTTCATTCCAACAACCCTTGCTACCTATGAAAGGAATTATTCTGGCCGGTGGCCTTGGGACGCGCCTCCACCCCCTGACCCTTGCAGTAAGCAAGCAGTTGATGCCTGTTTATGACAAGCCGATGATTTACTACCCCTTGTCTACCCTCCTGCAGGCAGGTGTCCGAGACATCCTGATAATCTCCACTCCTTACGATTTGCCGGGTTTTGAGAAATTGCTGAAAGACGGCAGCGCAATCGGCTGTTCCTTTTCTTATTTGCCCCAATTCGAGCCCAATGGCCTGGCACAGGCGTTTGTTCTCGGCGAAGAATTCATTGGCAGCGACAGTGTTTCTCTGATTTTGGGCGATAATATTTTCCACGGAAACGGATTGAAAGAATTGCTCCAGTCTAGTAGCGACCCGGATGGCGGCGTCATCTTTGCCTACTCGGTGGCAGACCCCGAACGCTACGGCGTTGTTGAATTCGACGCCCATTTCAAAGCGCTGTCTCTGGAAGAAAAACCAAAACATCCAAAGTCGAACTATGCAGTGCCGGGTCTTTATTTTTATGACAATAGCGTTGTTGAAATTGCCAAAAAGCTAAAGCCTAGTGCGCGGGGAGAATACGAAATCACCGACGTGAATAAGCATTACCTCAAAGCCGGAAAGTTGACCGTTGGTTTGCTCGACAGAGGGACTGCCTGGCTGGATACAGGAACGCACAGTTCGCTCATTCAGGCGGGGCAGTTTATTCAGGTAATTGAAGAACGGCAAGGCCTCAAAATCGGCTGCATTGAAGAGATAGCATGGGAAATGGGCTTTATCGATGATGAACAATTGGAACAATTGGGTCAGACCTACATCAAGAGTGGGTATGGGCGATATTTGCTAAATTTACTCAAAAGATAAATGTTGCTTAAACGTTGATTGTTTGATTTTCGGCAAGGTTTTAAAATACCAAATCAACTCAATCGACCAATCGACCAACTGGTAAAAATGAAAAGACCCATTCGTTTGTTATTTAGGCTTTTGCTATTCGCCGGGCTAATCTTCGCGGGTATATTGACCATCAATACCATTTCTTTTTCTTCCAGACAGCTCTTTATTGAAGCGGTTGAAAAAATTCCAATCGATGAAGAAGGGATAGCGCGTTTTGCACAGGCGATTCAAATTCCAACCGTTTCTCAGCCTTCTTCCATCGACACGGTAGCTTTTAAAAAGCTGGCTGATTTCATCAGGAAGAATTATCCTTTGGTTGACTCTTTGTTGGAAAAAGAATCCATCAGCAAATACAGTTTTGTTTTTAAATGGCAAGGGAAAAACACAAAATTGAAGCCCCTTCTCCTGATGGCGCACATGGATGTCGTACCCGTGGAAAAAAACAGTTTGGATGAATGGAGTAGACCTCCCTTTAGTGGTGCCATCGAAGATGGCTTCATCTGGGGACGAGGCACTATGGATGATAAATTGGGCGGGTTTGGTTTGCTGGAAGCGGTTTCCCTATTGCTGGAAGTGGATTACCGACCGCAGCGAACGGTTTACCTGGCTTTTGGGCAGGATGAAGAGGTGGGGGGTGTAAATGGGGCAAAGCGCATCGCGGCGAACTTTAAAAAGCAAGGCATTGAATTTGAATTTATCCTCGATGAAGGCGGCCTTGTCGTCGAAGATGCCATGCCAGGTTTGGGCAAACCCTTGGCTATGATTGGCGTTGCCGAAAAGGGCTATACCACGCTGGAACTCACGGCAGAATTAAAAGAAGGTGGCCATTCTTCCATGCCACCAAAGGAAACGGCTATCGGGCTGCTGAGTAACGCCATTTTGACATTGCAAAACAAGCCTTTCCCCTCAAAAATTGACGGCGCTACGGAAAGCCTTTTCCGATATGCAGGGCCGGAAATGAGCCTGTTTTTTAAAGTCCTTTTTGCCAATTTGTGGTGTACCGAGAGCCTGCTAAAAAGCCGGTTAGCCAATATACCGGCGACGAGCGCGATGATTCGAACCACCATCGCACCCACCATGCTGCGGGGCGGTTTTAAAGAAAATGTGCTGCCCACCAAGGCTACGGCAACCGTTAATTTCAGAATTATTCCCGGTGAAACCGTGGCATCAGTGATGGATTATGTGCGGGCAAGGATTGATGACGAACGGGTCGTCGTTTCGCAGCCGGAAGGCAACTTTGGAGACAATCCTTCCGAAGTGTCCAGCACCGAATCTTTTGGCTTCCAAGTGATTCAAACGACGATTAAACAGTTATTCACCGATGCAGTCGTTGCTCCCTCTCTCGTCATCGGCGCTACGGACAGCCGCCATTTCAGCAAAGTTTCAGCGAACATTTATCGTTTCCTTCCCATCCAGATCCCAAAGGAAGACACCAAACGGTTCCACGGCATAGATGAACGGGTGTCCGTTGAAAATTTCAAGCAGGCAATTCGGTTCTACCGCCAATTGATTATAAATGCTTGCCGCTAAGGGCTAGTGTTGAGGTCGCTTTTGGTTATAAAAAGCATCGATTTTTTGTTACCCCAAAGGGTGACTTTCAAAAAAAAATCTAATACTCCAAACCTTCTTCCAAATCGTCCAACTCCTTCACTTTGATGGCTTTCTTGGTCGCCATGCGTTGCTTTTGGCGTTCCATTACCAGGCGGGCAATGGCGATATTGGCGGGTTCGTTGCACAAAGGCGAGAGGGCATAATTAATCTTCGATTCTTCTACATCATTGCGATAAAGCAAACTGAGCAGGTATTCCATTCTGAATTCAATGAGGTAGGCGACCTGGTCGGCCAACAGGTCGAACAATTCCTCTTCGGAAAGTCCGGCTTTGCTCGTTTTTAACTCAAAATCTCTGAAGAGACCTTCCATCGTTTTATCTGATGATTCTCCCGGCATGGGTGTTACTTTTAAAGCAAATTAAAATTCATTGCTGAACGACTTTTCCTCTGTTTCCTTGCTCAATATAGTTATTATTTACACCAATCAAATAATTTTGAAGCGAACTTGCGTTAATTAGGAAAGATGTTAAACCGATTTTGACGAACCGAAGGACATTCAATGTTTTTGATATGAAAAAACTTTTTTATTTACTAATGATGCCAGTACTTTTTCTGGGATGTTCGAAAGAAGAACCCTCCCTTTTGACAATTGCCATCCCCATCCAATCCTTTTCTGTAGATGCGGCTATAAATCCATTCGTCACGCATTATATCCCGATTAACGGGGTGAACATCAATGCAATGGCGGCTATTGATGCCGCCGGGATCGATACGGCAAGCATCACAAAAATTTTGCCCGGTTCAGCTACTTTAACCGTCCCTTTCAACGATGCAAGGTTGAATTTTATCCAGGCCATGTCCATCCGAATCTGCAAATTAGGAGATAACCAGCAGAACTGCGGCAAAGAAATCTTCTGGCGAGAACCGGTACCTGAAAACGCGAGTTTTGACTTGGGTCTTGTCCCCAGCGATATTGGCGACATTCGCGATTTTCTTTTCGAGCCAACCGTAAATTTGCAGATAAAACTAGAACGGATGCGGGATAATCCACAGGGCACCTTCGATATTCAAGTGGAATTGGATTTCAAGGTATTGTGAAAAGCTGCGAAATCAAATTGGTAGCTTATATCCAACGAAATTTTTGTTTACCCCAAATATACCCTTTCTAGGGCATTTTGGGGGTCTTTCTTCGTGGAATTATTAGCTTATTTGTTTGAGTATCAATTTTTTATACAATTACTGACAGACCCTAATTTAGGGTGTACCTTGAAGTCACATCCTAAATTTGACCGTTTTACTCATTCTAAAATATCATCAAATTATTAAAATTATTTTTGTCGGGTCAAGTGCCCTATTTTATGAAAATCATCCTTTTGGTAATGGGATATCCTCCATCCACCGTTAGGGTGTAAAAATAGATGCCGCCGGAAACTGCGGTGCCGGCATCTTCCTTTCCATCCCAAAGAACCGAATAATCGCCTGCGGGTTTTTCCTCATCTACCAGGACGCGAATCGTTTGCCCCAGGCGGTTGACTATTATTAGTTGAATCCTGCCTTGTTTTTTAACGGAATACCCCAGAGTTGTAAGGGTTTGGAAGGGGTTTGGATAGTTTTGCAATAGTTCCCCACTTTGGTTTTTTCCCACCTCTGCAGTGGCTACTACCGAGGGAACTAGAATGCGCCCGTAATAAACATCCTGCTCCCCATTGAAGGTGCCTGCCCATGCAAGATGGGCGCCTTCCACGTCGGAAACCATGTGGAAGTAATCCCCCATTTTATTTTGCTGCGGCCACCCCAGGTGGGGGTCGAAAGAATTGGACAAGCGTTCATTTTCCGACCATGTGAGACCTCCGTCTTCCGACATGGAATAGTAGAGAGAAGAGTTGAAACTGCCGGGATCGTCGCGGGTGTCCAGCCAGATGACATCGATCCGGCCATTTGGGGCTACCGACATGGTTCCGAACCATTGCCAGGCATCTCGCCCCGGGTCGTCATTAACCCGGATAGGTTCGCTCCATGTCTGCCCCTCATCGGTGCTACGGGAAAACATGACATCTAGGGGATCGGAAGTGGTATTTGCCCGCACCGAAGCCAGCAAATAGACATTGCCGTGGGTGGAACCTTCCGAATGGTCAGTTGCTACCCAGACTTGCCCGTGTAATCCGCCGGGGTTGGGGCTGTTGGCTTCAAAAGCGAGTAGGTTTCCACCAAGACCGGCGGTAGGGTTCACTTCCCAGCTAATCGTTTGCACGGTGTCATGTGGAACTTTAGAAATAGCGACAAAGCCTACATCTGCCCCCACGGCATAAAGCGAACCGGATGGCCCAATGGACAGGGTGCCCCAAAAAGGATTGGAAGGAATAACCGAACAATCTTCGTAGCTGGCGTTGCCATCCGTAGAACGGGTAAATTGACCGGGAGGGCAGGCTGAGAAAGATTCGCTCCAATTGGTGTAGATGTTTCCATGACCCGGACCGCCGGTTCTATCAATCGCCATCCACTGCTTGTCACCTCCCTGGGCAAAAGTGCCCTCATCCCATGTGCCGTCCCCGGTGGATTGGAACACGTCGCAGGAAAACCCGGTATTAACGGTCAAACTGTTGTAAAAAAAATTGCCGTCCGAGTCGAAATCGAGGACCGGGTCGGAACGAAAAATGCCGGGCTCGATAACGCCGGGGAAGGTCCAGGTCTGTCCCCCATCGGTGGTAAAACCATAGCCGGCCTGACGAAAATTACTGGCAATCGTGTCGAATTGTCGCCACCCGATAACCATCCGGTTGGGGTCGGTAGGGTCAATTGCGATAGAAGGTTCGTTGGCGGCGTCGCCCAGAATATTCTCCCCATTTTCATTGACATTGACTTGGGTGGAGAAGAAATTGAAGCTCGAAATTTTGAAAGCAGGCGAAGTCAATCGGCTTTCCTTCGGGACTTGGATGTATGGGTCGTCCGGGACTTCGAGATAGTTGGCCGGGTCATTTTGTTGCGCATAGGAGATGCGGGAAAAGGATATCAATGCAAGGAAAACCAGACAAAGAAGGAGAAGATGCGGACAACATATTTTTCGAACAATTTCCATGGTAGATTGGATGAAATGGTGATTAATGAAAAATTGAACGAAAGTAGGATAATTTTTTTTTCATTTAAAAAATAAAAGCCCCTTGTCGAACATTCAACAAAAAAAGTGATTTCCAACCCAATTCACCCCACCAATAAGGAGACTACTTTTTTTCAACTTTGAGGGAAAGGGTTAACGCTTTCAAAACCAAGGTAAAGTTAGCCATAATAGACAGCCTGCCTCGAGATGCCAAGGCAGGCTGTCGTTTGCAGGGCATTAATGGAACCAGATATCTAAATCCTTCAGGTATCAATCATTTCCTCTTCCAAACATCCAACCCACAACACCTCCGACAAGACCACTATACGCGGTAGCGGCTACTATATCGACGAGGAGACTTGTCAGATTCGCATAATAATTGGCAGTGCCGTACATTACAAAAGAAATATGTCCGACCATCAATAATCCAATGACCAGACCGGCAATGGCACCGGTTTTAAAGGTCTTGATGCCCGCCCAACGGCCATAAATCACCGCAAAGAAAAACCCCAGGAACAAACTAGCGACTACTACTGCCCACATTATTTCGGCTCCAGGTTCTTTCATGACACCTGAAACCAAATTGGCGTTCCAAAAATTGGCGAGTAACATACCATAAATCAACCATCCAAAAATGAAGGAGGCTACACCGCCGACTATGCCGGCGATAAGAATTTTGTTAGTATTCATATCGTTTTGATTTGAGTGAAAAAATAGGTTTTAATTTGACAAAAATAA
>CAZJYF010000087.1:0-10853 GCA_964549665.1 uncultured Saprospiraceae bacterium | reverse complement strand
CTGACGAAATAGTATTCTGTTCACGTTAAGCCCCACTTATTTACCGACAAACCCTGCTTTAAGCCCACCTAAAACTTCAACAACCGTAATCCGAGAAATGAACACCGAACTTACCTGTTTTTCATATTCATCAAGTTTACGAACCACCTCAGGGTTTCCTTTCAGGTAATAAGAAAGAATATCGGTGTCTATCAACACTTTATTATTCATGATTAGTCTGAGGCAGGGATTTCTGTGAGTTGAAATCTTCTCAGGTTATTTCGCTGCCGGTTTTTCATCACTTCATCTACCAAAGCATCCCAGTCGAAATCAGTCTCCGTAGATGAGCCAGAAATGTCCTCTTCGACCTGCAGATTTTCCCGGAAGGTATGAATCAAATCGTACCAATGTGGCAAGTAAGATACCGGCAGCCGGTTCAATTCTATAAGGATGTTTTTTAACAAAAGCTGCTTATCCATGAAGAATGATTTTTTACAAACTTACATAAAATTCGTGAAACTCAAAAAAAACAAACTGATCACGACTTGAATGTCACTAATATGCTGATGGAGTGGGAATGAAATAATTTGAGTCCAAGACCTGGTAGTACTATTCAAAATAGAAGTTGTTCTTTAGGTGCGAGCAATTTATGCTTCGATAGAATTTGGCTAACCTTATAAACCACTTCAAATGGGATATCCGACTTTTCGGTAATTGTCAACAAATCGTGCTTCCCGTCCGAAAAATTCAATACCCAAAGCATCGCCATCTGTAGAGTTTTACTATTGCTGTCGCCTCCGGTCGCGTCGTACAAGCCTCGTTTTCCCAATTGGGGTTCACATTTAGGATGGCGATTTTCATAAAAACGGTTGTGCTCCAGCACTTCAATTACCTGCCTGTAAATGTGGAAGGATTCTCCCAAGTATTTTGGCTGAATAAGGTCCAGATTATCTGCGGAGGTGTGATATTCGGGGTATTTTCCAAATTGAGAACGGGTCAGATTACCAACCGGAAGATTGAAGCCCGGCGAGCAAAATTGTCGCTCGTCGTAGCCGTATGGAAAGAAGTCTATGATTTCAAAAGGATGTCCGCTCTGTTTTAAAACATGCGCTACCGAACGGTCAATTTCGGCATTGCCCCGGCGGCTTTTTTTGTACGTAAACCCACCCGGGTCACCCGTTAAAGAAGCGACGAGACCGTGTTTGATATTTATTGTTTTTTCCTCGTTCAAAGCCAGCCATGTTATTGCCCCGATGGTGCCCGGGATGAACAGAAAGCGGTAGGAATAGCGATTTTCCTTCTTCAGGAGATTCCGCGTTAAAAAGGTGAGAAGGCTAATTCCCGAAAGGTTGTCATTGGCGAGTGAGGGATGGCAAATGTGGGCTGAGAACAATATTTCTTCTGATGATTTTCCGGGAATGAAGAACTCCCCATAGGTTAGGTGCCCTGCTTCCAAACTCGAATCGATAAAAACTTCGTACTCGCCTTCCGGCAAGGTTTCATAGAGTTTATGCGGCAGACAAAATCCCCAATTTTCCTCGTAGTAGGAAGTCCGGTAAGGGATCAAGTCGGGTTGGTCGGGTAAGGTGAACAAGTGTTGTTTCAGGGTAGGGAGGTCCACTTTTTCGTGAACGGGAATGCTGTAATTCAGCACATGGAGGTTGTGCTTTTGAAAATCAATTATTTTTCTTCCCTGTGGGTCTTTGACCCATGCTTCGCCGATGTTCCACTCTTTTGGAACCTTCCAATCGAAGACCTGCGTTCCCGTCGGAATTTCGCGTATTTCCAAAGGAATTAGCGTTTGGAGTATTTTTAAAGTATCCCGGACGCCATCACCGGTAATGCTGCGGCAAATGGGGTACAATTTCTCCGCCAGGGCATACATATTTTCTCCTATCGAATGGTCGTTGTTGGGCATGATTCTCAATCCTTTGTACTCCGAAGTAGCTGTTTTAGAAAGTCCGATTTGCAAAATCCTTATGATTTGGTAAATCTATAACTCCTTGATTTTAAATTTACCAAATCATAAAGATTTTGCAAATTGTCGTGTTCGAAGGTCTTTCTAAACCGTAGCCAAATTGGGGGAATTCCATTTCCTATAAACAGGTTGAACGGGTCTTCCGTCGAGATACTTGTCTACACCCTCTTCTATCGCATTTCGATAAACGTGCAGCGCTTCGTGGATTATTTCCAGGCTTTGGTCAACATCGGAATCGGAATGGGAATAGCTGATGACCAGATTCGGCGCCAATAATCCTCGTTTGATTGTTTCCTGTAAAAATAAGGTTCGAAAGGGTTGAGACCGTTTCTTTTCCTGGTCGCAGGTAGAATAAACCATGCAAGCCGGGTGCCCGTGAATGCCTACAAACCCTTGCAGATTGTTCTCGTCAATGGATTGCTGCATTCCCCGCCGGAGGCGTTCTCCCTGAATTTTTAAGTACTCTATGACTTCCTTTTCTTTATATTCCTGAATGACTGCAATGGCTGCTGCCAGCGAATGATTTTCAGCACCATGGGTGGCCGACATCAAAAAGACGCGTTCCCGGTCGTGGTGCAGCCCTCCGAGTTCCATGAGTTCCCTTTTTCCGGTCAGGGCAGCTACCGAAAATCCGTTGCCCATCGCCTTCCCGAAAGTGGAGAGGTCGGGGGTGATTTGATACAAAGTCTGTGCGCCGCCGATGTGCCACCGGAAGCCGGTAATCATCTCATCGAGGATAAAAACTGCCCCGTTTTCGCGGCAAAGCAGTTGCAGGGATTGAATGAATTCGGGCTTTACCGGTTCGTCTTTTTCGGGTTCCATGATGAAACACGCCATCTGTTGAGGATAATGGTCAAAAAGTTGTCGAACACTTTCGATATTGTTGAACTCGAACCTGAGGGTAAGTTCTCTTACAGCCAGTGGGATTCCTGCGTTGATAGCCGTCGAGCCAATGAACCAATCGTCAACCGAAAAGAAGGGGTGATTGCCGCATATGGCAACCATATCCCGGCCGGTGTACGCCCTTGCGAGTTTAATGGCGGCGGTGGTGGCATCGGAGCCGTTTTTGGCAAATTTGACCATTTCCGCATTTGGAACGATACCCAGAAATGCTTCGGCAGCCGCTATTTCGATAGTTGCCGGGCGGGTGTAGTTGTTGCCCAGTTGCATCTGCCTGCAGGCGGCTTCGACGATGCGGGGGTAGGCATGTCCCAAACTTACCGACCGCAGCCCCATCCCGTATTCGATGTATTCGTTGCCGTCAATATCCCAAACATGGCATCCTTTTCCTTTGGTTAGGTAAGGAGGGCAGTATTCGGGAAATTGGTCGTCTCCTTTCGCATAAGTATGACTGCCGCCGGGGATTAGCGAGTGGAATTTTGGCTGTAGTTCCAGTGATTTCTCAAAACTTCGCGTGGTCATTATATTTTGTTGTAACGATTAAATCGCGGCAATTATTAAATCACCTGATTTCGATTTACAGTACCCATTTTCTGACGTAAAAAGCTTCAGCGTAGCGCGTCGGGCAGGCAGATTCGAGACCTCTAATTCGCATCAAGGATAGAAATGTTTCTTTGTCGAACCAGTGTTTGTCTTTTTGGCTGTGGTAGCAGTTCAATAGGATTTCCATCTTTTTCATCGCCATGGATTCAGTTAATTGGCAAAAGCAATTCGGTTGCCCCAGATCGCCGTCGTATTTTGGGATTTCGTATTCCAAAATCAAATGATTGCGGAAGGTGTTCCAGGTTAAATCAGACAGTAGGCGGTGGTCCTGATGCCGATCCTCCCGGTAATGCGTAAAAACGAGATCGGGATTAATGGATTGTTTCAATGAATCGAAGAATTCCTTGATTTCCATGGCGGAAAACTTCAGAAAAGCGTCCCGGTAGTCGAGAACAATTATTTCTATATTTTCAATGTCCCTCAAAAATGTTTCAGCGCTTTTTATTGCTTCTCGCTTCCTTTGTTCGTTGGAGGCGAAGACTATCCATTTCAACCGCTTTACTCGGTAGCGTTCTCTCAGTTTGAGCAAAGTCCCGCCGCATCCAATCTCGATATCATCGCAATGGGCACCTAGGCAGAGGATTTCCAATTCATCTTTTCCAAAAAGGGTCGAGATCATTTCACCAGGTGTTTTGGTTTTCTGCTTTAATGCATGAAGTTTGCAATCAACGGGGGATCAACTATTTACCAACTTTAATTCCCGGTTCCACACTTCCCAGGGAGGGTTTCCCTGTGCAAACATATTGTCCAGCATTTGTTTTTCTTTAAAAGTATCCATTGCCAAAAAAGTGCCATCATAGGGGTAGGCGATAATTTCGTCCATTTCCATTAGACGTTGGAAGGGTTTTTCTACCAGTTCTTCTCCCGGTTTCATATAATCGAATATTTCTCTTTTGAATAAAAAATAGCCCGCATTGATCCGAAGCCCCGAAGCCCCGATTGGCGAAAAACCTTTTACCGAATTGTCTTCATTCAATTTCACAACATGAAAGCTATAGGAAGGCTTATGCGCCATAAATTGAGCTATTTTATTGGCTTTGAAGCCTTCGTCCAGCATTTCGTCCAGAGGCAAATCCGACAATCCATCAGTGTAATTGCACAGAAAATGGGTATCGTCTCCGATGTGCTTTTCCACCTTTTTCAAGCGTTCGCCTACATTGGAATTCAAACCCGTGTCGACGAAGGTGATGGTCCAGTTGTCGGTATCGCTGTTCAGCAGTTTGATATTTTTTCCGTTGGGTTTGAAAATGAAATCATTGGAAACGTATTCGTGGTAATTCACAAAATAATTTTTGATATAATCCGCTTTGTGTCCCAGACAGAGGATGAATTCATTGTGTCCGTAATGGGCATAGTATTTCATGATGTACCACAATATCGGCCGGTAACCAATTTTGACCATCGGCTTGGGAATAGTTTCGGAGTACTCTCGCATCCGCATTCCTTGCCCGCCACAGAATAATACTACTTTCATAATTGCAGATTTTTTGTGAGCGTTGAAAAAAGTAGTCTGACAAGATTTTTGGGTTAAGGTCTAACAAACATCCTGGTCAGCCATCAATGCAAGGGGGATTTAAAAATTGGGAGGAGGTAATAATTTTTTAGCTTGCGAACACTAGACATTCCTTTGCAACTGGCGTTTTCAACACCGCTACTTCGGGAATAGGAATGACAAATTTCCCACCCCATTCCGCTACATATGCCAATTGTCCGGTAATTTCTTTTTTTAAATTCCAGGGCAAAATCAAAACGTAATCCGGGTGGGTTGCCTTGATTTTGTCGGGATGGTAAATCGGAATGTGGGTTCCGGGGAGGAAATTGCCCTGCTTGTGCGGGCTCCGGTCGACGGTATAATCCAAAAAGTCCGTTCTAATGCCACAATAATTCAACAAGGTGTTGCCTTTCCCGGGTGCACCATAACCCACCACGGTCTTGCCTTCGCGTTTGGCCTGAATCAGAAATTCGAGCAACTTGCGTTTGGTTTCTTTGACCTTCTCTTCAAAGGCGCCGTAATATTCAAGGGATTCGAAACCCAGTTTTCGCTCCCGGTAAAGCAATTTGGACACGGTCTCTTTCACCGGTTTAGAAAGGTCTTCAGAATGCCGCCCGAAAATCCGCAGGGAACCGCCGTGAGAAGGTAATTCTTCGACATCGAAAAGAGTTAACCCATGATGGGCAAAAATCCGGTTTGCCGCGACAAAGGACAGGTAAGAAAAATGTTCGTGGTAGATGGTGTCAAATTGATTTTGCTCCATAAGTCTTTGCAAATGAGGGAATTCCATGGTGATAACCCCCTTCTCTCCTAACATGATTTTCATCCCGCCGACAAAGTCGTTGATGTCGGGAACGTGTGCCAAAACATTGTTTCCGATGAGCAGGTCTGCTTTGCCATATTGGTCAGAGAGCTTTCGGGCGGTCGCTTTCCCAAAAAACAAAACCTCCGTTCGGACCTCCTTTTCTTTGGCAGCCTCCGCCACATTCGCTGCCGGTTCTATTCCCAGAACGGGGATATTTTTTTCGACGAACCATTGAAGTAAATACCCGTCGTTGCTGGCGATTTCCACAACCAGATTATTATTATCAAATCCGAACCTATTTATCATGGCATTCGCGTAATGGCGGGCGTGTTTCAACCAACTATCCGAAAAGGAAGAGAAGTAGGCGTAGTCGCCGGCAAATATTTCTTCCGAACTGGCAAATTCTTCTAACTGCACCAACCAACAATGGTGGCACACATACGCATGGAGGGGATAAAATTTCTCCAGGTCGTTCGCATTTTCGGGCTTGACGTGCTTCTGACAAAGAGGAGACATCCCCAAATCCACCACGCTGTATTTTAGTTCGTTGGAACAAAAGCGACAAGGTCTGCCTTTACTGTTCGGCTTTAGATTATTTGTAGTGTACTTTGACATTTGATTTAGCTTTGGAATTGCTCATCGCAATTCGATTTCGAGAAATGTTTGGGCCAAATCGGGGTAGTTTTTATCTTTTTCCGAAAGGGAACGGGGAGGCAAGGGCCAATCGATTCCAATTTTCGGGTCATCAAACCTCAAGCCGCTTTCAGCTTCGGGGGCATAAAAGGCTGTGTGGTGATAGATGAGGTCTGAGTCATCTTCAAGCGTTTGGAAACCATGCGCAAATCCTTCCGGCACGTAAATCATCCGCATATTTTTTCCCGACAATTTTATCCCAATGTATTCCAAATAGGTCGGTGAATGCGGGCGAAGGTCAACGATTACGTCGTAAACACTGCCTCTGACACAGCGAATCAACTTGATTTCCATGTGTGGAGGAAGTTGGTAATGGAGTCCTCTAATGGTGCCTTTTTGGAGGGTATGGGAATGGTTGAACTGGACAAACTCTTTTGTATGCCCTATTTTTTCAAATTCCCTGCGACAAAAAGTGCGGGCAAATAATCCCCGCTTGTCTTTAAATGGTTCGGGTTCGATAATGTAAGCACCCGCTAATTTTGTCTTCCGAAAAATCATCCGATCAAATTTAGTTGGTAGTCTATTTCACCCTGATTCAGCAATTTACTGATGACATTGAGCCGCATGAGTTCTGATTCCCGAAAATTAGAATCCTTAAAACAGATGGCTTTTAAGCCTTCCACCAAGCCTTTGATTGAATTTTGAAGGTCGAATTGCGGCTGATGTTCAGGGGCTAATTGCCTGAACAGGTCAAAATTTACCCGATAGGAACGCTTGTCCGGCTCTGCATTTTGATTGATAGAAACCGACACTTCCGGCAATAATTTCTGAATCTTGAGCGCCAAATCCTTCACTTGATAGTTCCACTCATTGCTCCCAGTATTGAGGACGAGGAACTTTCCCCCGGTCGAATTGTCTCTTTCGAAAGCCCACCGGATAGCCCTGGCCATATCCAACACATTGATCAACGGACGCCACGGACTGCCGTCGCTGAGAATGGTAATTTCTCCACTCGAAAGCGCACCGGCAACAAAGTCGTTCAACACTAAGTCTAGCCGAAGCCGTTCGCTCATTCCACAGGCAGTGGCAAACCGGAGGCAAGTGACCTGGAAATCATCGGTGGCAAGAGCGGCCAATGCCTTTTCCGAAAACACTTTTGATTTTGCGTAAGCTGTCAAAGGGTTGATTTCAGAAGATTCGGTTCGGGGAATATCTTCGGCCGCACCGTAAACGCTACAACTGGAGGCAAAAATGAATTTCCGCACCCCCTTCCGCTTCGCCATCCTTGCGATTTCTATGTTCGCCCGGTAATTTATATCGAGGGTCACCTC
Organism: uncultured Saprospiraceae bacterium; assembly: GCA_964549665.1. Lineage (GTDB taxonomy): Bacteria > Bacteroidota > Bacteroidia > Chitinophagales > Saprospiraceae > CAZJYF01. Next base: position 3,132 of record CAZJYF010000087.1, on the reverse strand, counting down.
TTCGAATTTATTCCCAATCGGGTCATTAGAAATAGCCGCCAAACTTACCACGGCGTCCACTCCGTCCAAAACCTCTTCCCGGAAGTGCCTCACGTCTCCGTAATATTGAATATCCAGGAAGGATTCCGGGTTGATGATGGTGCTGGTGATGTGCTTGGCAAAATAACCAATATCGAACCCGACAAGCGTTGCTTCGGGATAGTGCCTGCGGAATTCTTTGACTAAACCAGGGCCTACATAACCCAAATTTCCGGTGATTAGGATTTTCATGTTTATGTGGATTGATGGTTTATTGATTGACTTTCCAGAAACATCAAATGTGTCGCCAAACTTTCGTTCGGCGACACATTAAACCGGGACAAAAAAGGAGGATATTACGAATTGAACGGTGAAAGTGATAATGGAGGGGAGACCAGTTCGCAAATTCAATTGCAAAAAAAGAGCCGAATCGGTCAAAAAGCATTCGTTCTGGTTTTTTTCCCAAAAACAGTTGAAAAAATTATTTTTAGGTCTAGTCCGAAGCTCCAGTTTTCAATGTACCACAGGTCGTGTTTTATGCGCTCTTTTTTCTGCTCAATGGTTTGGGTCGGACCTCGCCAACCGTTTACCTGAGCCCAACCACTTATCCCCGGTTTTACATAATGGCGTACCATGTAATCATTGACGATTTTTCTAAAATCGGTTTGCAGATGAACCCGGTGGGGGCGAGGTCCTACGACACTCATGTCCCCTTTTAGTACATTAAAAAATTGCGGTAGTTCGTCCAGGTCGTATTTGCGAAGGAACTTGCCGATGCGGGTAATGCGGGGGTCGTTTTTCACGGTCGATTTCGTTCCGTTCAACGGGTTGTCACAGACTGACATTGTCCTGAATTTATAGCATTTGAAGGATTGACCAGCTTCTCCTTTCCTGATTGGAGTATAAAAAATCGGGCCTTTTCCATCCAGATAAATTAGCAACCCGATTATCAGAAATAGAGGGGAAAGAAGAATCAGAACGGTGAAGGAGAAAAAGAAATCAAAGACCTTTTTCAGTAAAAAATTATTGAAAGTGTCCAAAGGGCTTTGCCGATATTGAAAAACCGGAAGGCCATCGAGGTCATAAGGTTTGAAATTGGCACCATGATAAATTGGTGCTTCGGGAATCAAATTCACCCGTACCCCTCGATAATCCGCCACCTCGATAACCTCAGCAATGGCTTCCTTTTTTAGGGATGATCCATTGATGAATATTTCATCTACTTGTTTATTATCCAAAACGAGGGGAAGGTCTCTGACTTTTCCTAAAACCGTCATCCCGTTTGTCCCACCCAGTTTTTTTTCATCATCCAACAGGCCTATGCTGTCGTATCCAAGGGGCTTGATTTTTTTGGTGAAATCCATAATTTGTTCCCATTTCTGGCCAGCACCAACCACCAGTATTTTGGAACTGAAAGCCATATGTCTTCGTCGTCTGTAAATTTCAAATAACAAACTGAATAGAAGGAGATTGAGAAAGAAAAACAAGAAAATAGGTAGCAATAAGGTCGTTCGATTGAAATATTCAATCTTGAAAACAACACTTGCCGTGGACACCACCCCTATGAATAAAAATATATTGGCAGTAAGGCGTTTGATTCGCTTCCAAAAGTCGTTGTTCAGGTAGAAGTCCTGATTGCCATCGTATAAAATGATAAGTCCCCATATAAGGTTGCATACCAATATTAAACGGAAGGAATCTACCAGAAAGGACTTGTCAATAGGAGAAGATGTCAATTCAGGATTTTTGAAAAATAAAACCAGAAGGATGCAGAAGTTCAACAAGAGAAACTCCGGCGCGATATGACCCGAAATGATGTGCAATTTTTTCTTATTCATAGTATTTGCTTTTTGTGTAATTGGGGTTTGTGACAGCCTAAAAACTACGGTAACATGGTGGCGGATAGTTTTTTAGAAGCATTCGCTTTTTTCTATGCTATTGCTAAGAGGCTGATTATCAGGATATTGAAATCTAGGGGGAGTGCTTTAATTACTTTCTTTCAAAATCTTCCTCCGTACCGTTGTCCTGTTGAAGGGGGAGAGGGCAATGAAATCTCTTTGTTATTAGCGCCTCGCGCTAATGACATTCGATTGGTCATTTGTTACCCGGAAGGGTCGGCAGACAAACTCAGACCAACATAATCTTGGTCTTTGTAGCTGCGAAAACTAACTCAAACAGTAGAAAATCATTGAAGGGGGGGACTTTTCTACAAAAAGCTACCTTTCCGGTTTAACACCTTTTACTGCATTGACCGGACATCGGAATTGCATAGAAAAGACACGATGTTGTCACAAAGTGAGTGATTACATTAATTCAAAAACGGTGATGTAAGTGAGACTTTATTAGTAAGTGAGACTGGCTTGCTTCTTATTGATTTGATTAACTATGTCACTAATTATTTAAAAACCTGATGCAATTTACAAAAATTATTTTAATGGACAAGGTTATTTTAGGGATTTAAGGGCAAATATCGAAATTTCAGTGTTTCTGCCTAACCCCTTTAGGTCTTTTTACTTACGCCTTTAATCGTACAAATTATCATTTTTTCCAATTTATTTAAAAAAAATGATAATTCTGCAGAAAGTGTGACTTCCTAATTAGTTTTAATTTTTGGATTTCCGTTCCGAAAATTTCAGTACGGCAAATACACCTTCCAGTTATTTGAAAAGGGGCAAATTATTTGGGTGAATCCTTTCAAAAGATAGTACGATTATTGCATCCTTCAATGGGGATTTCCTAATAGAAACAAGGAGTCAGTATCGGTCGAATGATAATTTCCTGTTTTGGGCTAATTGGTTATTCCTTATGCTTGCGTTTCGTTCGTTTGAATGTCCTCCGGACATTTAACCTTTGGGATTTTTTCCCTTTTCAATAGGTTCCTAATGGTAGGCGCAGAAGTATCAGTTCAGGAAGGGATAATTTATGACATCAACTATTCTCCCACTTTGAATAAATCCCAAATCCCTCTCGGAGATCTGGTGTCGTAACCTGGAAGACCAAAATAATTCAGCGCGATTTCTTTAATTTATTAATTGACCGCTGCTTAGCCTGAAAGTTTAACTGGATGGAAAAGATTTTTAGAATAGGAATGGCCCTCGATTCTTTTTATGTGGC
>CAZJYF010000086.1:0-10897 GCA_964549665.1 uncultured Saprospiraceae bacterium | reverse complement strand
ATATCCCAAGCCTAGATTTTTTTGTTTCTTTTTTCATCATGGAAAAAAGAAAAGGTTTGGCTCAAATCCCCGTAACGTGGTCAATTTGTTTTTATTTCATTCCTAAAGGGTCAGGTGGAAGTGAATTCTGAAGATTTTCCTCCATTATTTTTCGCACCTTTTCAATCAATTCCGGCATTTGCTTTAAACTCATTCCCTGCACTTCGATGGGGCTTTCCCAAATCACCGTTACGGTTCCAGGCCTTAAATCCACCGTGTTTGCCGTGTTTGAAATCGACCGAACCCCGGTGATGGTTTGCACGGCGATGGGTGTGCCGGTTTCGATGGCTATCTTAAAAGCGCCCTTTTGAAAAACGCCCAGCAACTGCCCGCTATTGTTCCGGGTCCCTTCGGGATAAAGGAAAACGGAATAGCCTTCGTCAAGCGTTTTTTTCAAATACCGGATACTCGAAGCACGGGATGCGCGACTGCTGCGATCAACCAAAACACACAGCCTTTTAACGATATATCCGAAAAACGGAATCCTTGCCAACTCCTTCTTTGCCAGGTACTTATACACTCCCGGATAGGCATAGGCGTTCATCATGAAATCCAGAAAAGTGCAGTGATTGCTCACGATGATGTAGGTTCGTTTGGGATTCAGTTTTTCTTTTCCCTTAACTTTGATGCGAACCAAAATGAGTGCAAAATAAAGCCGGGTATAAACGTGGTGGCTGAACCAAATGATATATTTGTGCCACCCCTTTGGGAATAGCAGAAATGCCAACAAGTAAAATGGGAAAAACAGCACCCACAAAAAAAAGAAAACCAGAAAGCCATAAATGGCCCATATTTTTCTAAATAACTGCATTCTATCGGTGGTGTAGAGAGGTTCGGAAAATTAAGCGACAAGGTAAGGGAGAAAATCATCTTTGCAAAAAACAAATTCCTGGAAGGTATGTTTGAATTACTTTTTTCTGTGGGGAAAAAACACAACTAAGGGATGGTATAAAACCTCAGAAATAATCATTCTTTTTATACTATCCTGAAATCTCACCTCAAAATTCCAGTACATAAATGAAAAAATATTGATTCCCATATCTTCCGTGTTCAATTCTTTACGAAAGATAATGGAAAAAAGGGTTATCCTAAATTGAAAAAAACACAGGTTTTTTTTAGAATGACCAAATCACCCAACTTCTCGTATGAAAAACAAAACTACTCCAACACACACCTTCTGGTCATACCTTTTCATTTTGACGAATGCTTTCGGAAGTGATTTGGAGTCTTTGGGATTGGAGGACTTTGGCGAAGAACTATTTGGGAAACAGTCCGAAGAAGGCCAAAGCGAGTTTCGGGAAGGGGATTCCGCCTCCTTAAAGCAGCCAAAAAAGAAGCTACTTGCATTGTACGTAAAAATATAATAAATTTACACGTAAAACGAAAATGGATAAAAAGTTGACACTTAGTCTAAATGAAAGCGTTATCGAAAGCGCAAAAAAATACGCTAAGAACAATCAAACCAGTCTATCCAAATTGATTGAGGCTTATCTTTTGTCAATAATTGAAAAGAAAACACAAGAAATTGAAATAACACCATTGGTCCAAAGTCTGAGTGGTGTAATTAGCCTCCCTAATAACTTTGATGTTCGAGAAGAATACACTGATTTCCTGATTGAAAAGTACCAATGACCCATCTATTCGTTGATACAAATATCGTTATTGACCTGCTTGCCAAAAGAGAACCTTTCTACGACGAGGCAGCAAAACTGTTCTCGTTGGCTGATAGGGGGAAAGTAAAACTATACGTTTCTTCGCTAACGTTCGCGAATACGAACTACGTTCTGGCCAAATTTAACAGTTCTAAAAAAGCAAGAGAAATTCTGTTGAAATTCAAAATTTTGGTGGAGGTACTTGAAGTGAATGATAAGATAATCGAGCTTTCGCTAAATGATAAATCGTTTTCTGACTTTGAAGACGGACTTCAATATTACACTGCTTTAGAAAATGAACTGCAGATGATTATCACTCGAAATTTGAAAGATTTTAAAAATTCAAAAATACCCGTAATGACTGCACGCTCATATCTAGCCAAATAAAAATATGTGGCCAATTTAAGTGCAAAACGGAAACAGGGCAAATGAAGAAAACAAGCAATTCAACACCCGCCTTCTGGTCTTATATCTTCAATTTGACGAATGCTTTCGGAAGAGGGTTGGAGTCTTTGGGGCTTGACTTGGCTCCCCTCGATGCGGAGAAACTCCTGGCCACTGCCAAAAAAAAGACCGGTTTGGATGATTACGGCGAAGAGCTTTTCGGAGAACAAGCCGAAGACGGCCAAAGCGAGTTTCGGGAAGGGCTTTCCCGCCTCCTTCTTGCCGTCAAAAAAGAAGCTGAATTGACGACCATCGGCCGGATCGCGGTACGGCAAGACGTATTGCGGTTGTTGAAAAACCGGCTCCAATTGGTCGCCGACCGCAAGCGGTACCCGGAAATCGGGCAACAGAAAATCGAGGCGCCGGTGGCTATCGTCAGCTTTCCGCGAACGGGAACTACGCTTTTGCACGGGCTGCTGGCCCAAGACACACGGTTTCGCGTCCCCCGCAGTTGGGAGGTGATGTACCCCTCGCCTCCACCGGGAATATCCAAAAAGGAGGACCCTCGGATCCGGCGGGTAGAAAAAGAATTTACCTGGTTCGACCGCCTGACGAATTCCTATAAACTTGCCCACCCAATCGGAGCACAACTGCCACAGGAGTGCATCGAAATTCCCACGCACACCTTCCAAAGTGAGCGTTTCTACCGCACTTTCCACGTTCCCTCCTATGTCGAATGGTTGGACAGCCGCAGCCTGATAGCAGCCTACCGCTTTCACCGGGCTTTTCTCCAACACCTTCAGTGGAAGACTCCCGGCAAGACGTGGGTTTTGAAAAATCCGCCGCACATTTTTTCGATTGCCGAGCTTTGCGAAGTTTATCCCGACGCCCGTTTTATTCAAACCCATCGCGACCCGGTCACCGTGATGGCTTCCTTTATGAGTCACACCAGAAAACTGCGGGCAGCCTTCACCAACCACCCGGAATTGTTCGATGCCAAAACCACCGTTCACCGTTGGGTGCAAGGGATGGAAAACCTGATGGATTTCCGGGCAAAGAAGGGAGATGCTGCGTGGCTCGACATTCAATACAACAAGCTGCTGACAAAACCCATTGAAACCGTCGAAATCATCTACGACTATTTGGGCTTGACCCTTGCGGGAAAAACAGCCGACTCCATGCGGGAATTTCTGAAAAAGCACCCGCAGCACGAGTACGGCATCCATCGGTATTCCCCGGAAGAATACGGCATCGATGCCAAATATTTCGGTTCGTTTTTAGCGCGCTACCGCGAAAGGTTTGGGGTCGAAACGGGTAAGGAAATGTAAAATGATAAATGTAAAATGTAAATGTGAAACCTGTTTAGAAGATTGAAATTCAAGTATTTATGAGCAGGCAAACTTTTACATTTTAAAATTTACATTTTACATTTTACATTAAAAAGTGATTTACAATAAAGTCGAATGAACGAGCAAAAAAGAAAGGATTCAATCAAAAAAAAATCGGAACCTCCGGTTTACCTGCTTACCGGGGCTACCTCCGGAATCGGTAGGGCTATTGCCCAAAAGTTGGCAGCAGGTGGTGCCCGGGTCGGTATCGTCTGTAGAAACGAAGGGAAGGGGAAAAGGGTTCGGGACGAGATTGAAGGAAGCGGGGTTTCCGGGGCGGTGGAAGTATTCTGTGCCGACCTTTCTTCCCAGCAGGATATTGTTCGTATGGCAGCCGATGTCCGAAACCGCTTCGACCGCCTCGATGCCCTCCTCAACAACGCAGGCGTTTTTTCAAAAAAGCGACAAGTCACCGCGGATGGATTTGAGCTTCAATTTGCCGTAAATTACCTGGCCCCCTTCCGCTTGATTCGATGCCTATTTCCACTTCTCCAAAAAAGCGCACCCGCCCGCATCGTCAACGTCGCCTCCATGGAACACCGGATTGGCAAACTGTACCCCGAAGATATGCAACTCGAAAACAACTACCTCGGGACGCGGGCATACCGCCAATCAAAGTTGGCCATCGTTTTATTTTCTCTCGAATTGGCGAGAAGGATTGCAGGGTCGGGGGTAAGTGTCAATGCCCTTCATCCCGGCATCGTTTATACCAAACTCGTTCACACCATTAGCCCTTTAGCCACTATTGTGAAAAAGATTATGAAAACCCCCGAAGAAGGTGCCCGAGGTCCGGTTTACCTGGCCACTTCGCCCGAACTCGAAAATATTTCGGGCGCCTATTTTCGCGGCACACACCGCAGTTCGCCCGCCCGCCGGGCGAGGAATCCCGAAAAGGCGCGGTGGTTGTGGCAACGCACCGAAGAACTGTTGGGGCTGGAACCCTGGACCGGTTTTTAAAAAAGGCTCACATGAACAGCAGTCCGAACGACATTTCCCGCAAAGGAAACCCAAATTTGAAAGGGCTTCGCGTTTTTCTCACCGGAGGCGATTCTTTTGTTGGGTCCGCAGTGGCCGATGCCTTGTTGCGGCAGGGGGCCAAGATTCGGGTTTTGGTATCTTCCAAAACGCAGCTTCAATCACAAAATATTCTTTGCGTACTCAATGAACTGGATATTGAAAAAGTCGAAGGTAACCTATTGGATAGCGAGGCAATAAGGACCGCAATGAAAGGTTGCCAACTCATTTTTCACTGCGCGGAAGACTATCGCACCTGGGCGAAAAACCCGGCGGAAATTGTGCGAACAAACGTAAACGGCACGGAATCCGTCTTAAAAGCGGCTTTTGATGCGGGAGTAGAACGCGTGGTTCATATGAGTCGGGCGGGGACATTGGGACGCCTTCCCGGCAATGCGGTAGCGACTGAAAAGACAGCCGTTTCTTTCCATGATATGGTTGGGGTCTATCAAAAAAGTAAGTACCGGGCGGAACAAATCGCGCTCGGTTGGTTCAAAAAAGGGCTTCCCGTCGTGATTGTCAATCCGACCGCTTCGGTTGGAGAACGAGATGTTCAACCCACACCTGTGGGGAAATTACTGATAAAATTTGCAGGCAAAAACCTGCAAGGTTTCATTGAAGCGGGACGAAACTTCGCCGATGTCCGCGATGTGGCTTGGGGGCATTTGGCTGCTGCGGTGTGGGGGCAACCCGGTGAACGATATCTGCTTGGGGGTCATAATTTGACCGTGGAGCAATTTCTTGCCATTGCTGCCGAATGTACGGAAATCCCCTTCCCCAAAAAGAAATTTCCTCGCCAAGCAGCCCTCGCCTTCGCCGCTTTTTCCGTGCTTCGATCGAAGATTTTCGGTGGCGAACCGGCCCTGTCCCTCGATGCAGCCCGGGCCTCGCAGCAAAAACTTTTCTTTAACTCGGAAAAAGCAAAACGGGAACTCGGCTGGCGGCCGAGTCCGCTGAAACCTGCGATTGAAAGAGCTTTTGACTGGTTTCGGGAAAATGGCTACCTTCATTAAACCTAATTCTGAATATGGTTCCGAGGGGTCATGACCCCTTGGGTAAATAACGAGTTACTAAAATACTAATTCCAAAACCTGAAAAAAATGAGCAAAAAAACTGGCTGGTCCTTGGTATTTGAAATTGCAGACAAAGGGCTTGGGACCTTGAACCGTTTCGGTTTTGAAACATCCAACTTGACGGAAGAGAACCTCCTGGAGGATGCCTGTAAAAAAACCGGACTACACGATTTCGGCGACATAAGGTTTAGAGAAGGATTTAGTGTTTTGTTAAAAGCCTACCGGGAAGAAGCCGAACTTTCCCCCCTGGGAAAAATCGTTACCCGGGCCGATACGCTACGACTTCTTAGCAACCGTCTGCAACTCGTGGAAAACAGAAAGCGTTTCGCTGATTTAGCAGATGAAGCCATTGAAGACCCCATCGTCATTATCGGACTTCCCCGATGCGGTACCACCTTCCTGCACCGTTTGCTCGGTCAAGACCCGTCAAACCGGGTCCCTCTTACCTGGGAGACGATGATCCCATCTCCGATAAAAGGTAAACCCAAACGAAACAATCAATCCGACCCCCGGATTCAAATCGTAGCCCAAAAATTAAAATGGTTCGGGCGGCTAGCCCCCGATTACCGGAAAATCCACCGTACCGGAACCAACTACCCGCAAGAGTGCATCTCGATTTTCAGTCATTCTTTTCAAAGCGTTCGTTTCCACCGGACGCATTATGTGCCATCGTATTGGCGATGGCTGCACCAAAGCGACAATCGATTTGCTTACCAGGAACATCGCGCTTTCCTTCAACATCTTCAGTACTTTCAAGCCCAAGATCAAAGCAAACGATGGATTCTTAAAACCCCTGCCCACACTTTTTTTGTGGATGCCCTTCTCGAAGTGTATCCGGAAGCCCGCTTCATTCAAACCCACAGGGAACCGATAACCGCCCTCGCTTCCAATGCCAGCCAGATCAAAATGCTGCGAAAAGTATTTTCCCATTCCCCAAAAAAATCCGAGGCTGGTCGGATTGTCAAAAATTGGTCGGCGGCTTTGGACCGGTTGGTCAGCATTCGACAAAAGGTCGGCGAGGAACGTTTTCTGGACTTGCACTACAGCCAGGTTGCGGCCGACCCAATGGCAATCGTCCGCAAAATTTACGACTACTTCGGCTTTGAACTAAAACCGGAACAGGAAGAACGAATGAATCAATTTTGCCTTCTCCAGCCGAAGGGGAAATATGGCGTCCACGCTTACACCCCTACCGAATTGGGTTTCAATCGGGGCGAATACAGCGCTGCATTTGATAACTACCGGAAACGGTTCGGGATTCCTTCAGAATTGAAGTAAATAGTTAGAGTGGGAATTTATCAAAAATTAATACAGCGCAGCCTCAACTTCGGCAATCAAATCCTCTACCAAAAAAGGCTTGCTCAACACTGTTTCGAAAAAAAATGAAGAGCACATACTCTTTACTTGTTCAGCAGAACCTATTCGCCCACCTCCCGTCATGCCAATCACTTTTAGGTTTGGTTTTAATTTTTTGATTTTTGAGACCAAATCGATTCCCTCGATTTCAGGCATCAATATGTCGGTGATTACAAGATGGACATCTTCATTCTCAAGTATTGGCAAAGCATACTTACCATCCTCCGCTTCAATAACCTCAAAGCCTTCAAGTTCGAGAATATCATAGACTGATTCCCTGAAAGCAGAATCATCATCAACCAAAAGGATAACTTTACCCATAACATAATTCTTTTATTGCTGGAAAAATTAATTGAAACTTGGTGCCCCTGCCCTCTTCACTGATTACTTTTATTTCACCCCCATTTTCTTTAATCATACTATAGCTCATAGATAAACCCAAGCCGGTTCCCTTTCCAACTTTTTTTGTGGTATAAAATGGTTCAAATATTTTTTCTTTGCTCTTTTCCGAAATACCACATCCATTATCAGAAATCTCTATCACAATAGTATCCCTGACCAAAAATGTGCTGATGATAATATTTTTTGGATTGCTATTTTCAACGGCATCCCTGGCGTTGCTAAGTAAGTTGGCCAAAACCTGACCAACCTGTACCGAGGAAACCAAAATTGCCGTTTTTTCCTCGTGAAGCCTCAACTCAAGATTCACTTTCAACAATTTGAATTCATCCAAGAACATGGTGAGTACGTCATCAACTAAATGATTTACATCACACTTTTCACGTTCTACATTTTTCCCATCCCTACTAAATATTCGAAGAGAATCCATGATCTTTTTTGCTCTCAAAGTCTGATTTTTCATGCTTTCATTTATCAGTTTTACCTTCTCAGATTCTCCTTTATCGATTAATCTTGGAACCAACTGGGTTTTCAAAAGGATAGCGCCCAAGGGTTGACTTAATTCATGCGCAATCCCGGCAGACATCGCGCCCAAAGAGGCCATTTTGTTCGATTCAATAAGCTGGCTTTGTGTTTCATGTAGCTCTGCTAAAGATTTCCGGAGATCTGACGTCAACTTTTTCTTTTCGGTAACGTCCTCAATCAATAACAAAACGGAAGGTTTGTAATGCTGGGCATTTTTAGTTTTTTGCTGGGCAAGTCTAAATTTGATGCGATCTTCTTCATCGAATTTTAATGGTACAGCAGTAAGGTTTAAGATTTGTGGATTTTCAAAGTCCTCCTCCCCAAACCGCACTTCAAAATCATAAAAGGGTTTCTGGTTTTTTACGACCTTTTTTAAGACCGTAGTCAGTTGCTTTTGATAAAAGTAATCTTTCAGCAAGGCCCCACTTTCAATGCATGAGGATTTAGCTAGTTTTGAAATAATGCTTTTTGCACCTGGGTTAGCTGACAAAACCTTCAGATTTTTGTCTAAAACCATTACTCCTGATGGTATGGTGGAAACAACCGTTTCGCTGAACGTTTTTGCATAATCGATTTGCAGCATCAGATCCTGCACTTCTCGCAAATCACGTGCAATCAAAACAATTCCAATAAATTTACCATTTCGGTCGCGCATTACGGAACTGTTGACGCTAAATTGGATGCCTTTTCCCTCTTTTGATTGGAAAGTCAAATCGTGGTCTTTGATGCTCCCATCACCGACCATTTTTTCAAACTCTTTTCCACCAAAAGAGAATTCTTCTTCAGCCAGCACGAAACCGAAAGGTTTGCCCACAATATCGGTTTCTTTATATCCCAATTGATCTGTTACAGATTTATTAATCTCCTTAATTATTCCATTATCATCAATCACAATAAGCATATCGACAATGGAGGCAATGATATTTTCCACATATTCTTTTGATACGGTAGTCTCCGAAAGACTATCGATCATGCGGTTATAAGCCGCCGCCAGGAAACCAATCTCATCCTCAGATTCAATATTTACCTTTTCCGGCACCTGTCCAATATTCCTTTTAACCGTATCTGTGAATTTTATTATCGGCTGACTTATATTTCTCTGTAGAAAATGAATTAAAAGGGAAGCAACCAGAATAACTGAAATAATACTGATGATGGCTATGTTTATCGTTTCAGCTATTTGATCGTCTAATTTTTTTAAGGAGGAGGCTATCATTATCGAACCTATTTTTTCATTATCATCCTTAATGGGAAGACTAACGATAAAATGGTCTTTTGTAAAATAACTGGCCTCCGAAAGCTCTTTACGGAATATGTAATTTCCAACAGAGTCATTTACGTAAGCTGCAAACTCTCTTCCATCTGGACCATAAACGACCGCGTTGGTAATGCACTGATCCTTGACCAAACTATTGAGATTTTGCTCCGCATCACTTTGGTCATCGAAAAGCAAACTTGTCGTACACTGCCTGCTAAGGATACTTGCAATAACCGTAACTTCATTGATTAAACCTTTCTTTATATTTTTAATATCATAATAAATACCAATCAGGGAATTACTCCCCACAGAAATGAAGGCAATCAACAATGTCAACAAGGTTATTTTCTTAGCAATGTTTAATTCTTTCAAATCCATTGTCTATTTCTTATTGGTGCTAATGGCTAATTTAAGCAATTGGGCACTTACCTTTAGGTTCAAGCTTTTCAAATTGTCTTGAGAAATCTCAAATCTGAATTTTGGCCCCATTTTTAAGAGGTTAATGCAAGCACCTTTGGGAAAGGGCTTCGCATTATCCGTAATTATTAAAATGTTATTTTCCTTGGCGGATGCCCCAATGAGATCGGTCAGGTCATTATGATCGACGATTATTAAAATATTACAAATGACAATTTCCTCGGTTACTTCATAGGATTTGATGGTAATTTGATCTTCCAAATTCTTTTTTTCTATCAACCTCATCAAGGATTGCTTTACACTGGTTTCACCAATGAACCCAATGCAGATTATTTGCTCTGATTTTGATTCAGGCCATTCAATGTATTTGGTGAAATTATAAACAAAGGCGGCCTTAATATCACTCTCATGCACACTTCGTTGAGCATTAATACTCCCCGTAGATAGCAAAACCGCTGTCCAAACAAAAAGGTAAAATCCGTAACTTTTTTTAATCGTTTGCATTTGCACTGGCCGTTTACCAACCTTCAACAACGCCTAATTATATTGACTCAAAAGGTACACCACCGAAAGGTGGACATTGTTGTGGATGGCGAAATGATTAGCTAATTGGAGTTGAGGTCCATTCAATTTTTGATAAACAGGTTGTCGTTTTTCGATGGTCAATTTCAAACCGTTGAATTTTCCAAAATTTGGGAAAAAGTTTATTCCAAAGCCTACTATGGAAATTGTTCCGCCTCTGAGCTTTGGATCTGCAGTAGGCACCATCCTTGGATTCAAATCAGGGTCCATTCCGTGAATCCTGCCTAAAAAAGTAGTTTCACTACGCAAAGTCAGTGCAATGGATTGACCGATTACCATTCCACCCCATGCAGAAAACTTGTACTCAGAGCCCAAGCGATAATCCTTTTTATTGTCGTAAAACCTCAAAGTTGATTTCAGGTCGAAACCATAGCCAAAGCGATTGACACCATGGATAAAGGTGGCCCCAATGGTGGGGTCAACAGTACCGGAACCCAACTGCATTGGATACGGCAACTTGATGGGGTTTTCCAATGACATTGGCGTAGTATCCACTTTATCGATGGAACCCAATGGAATACTGACCCCGATTTTAAGGATGAATTTCGAATTGCTTCTTTTATGTAAAGTTATCAGACTCACGAGTTTTAAATCTCCAATGCCCTGTGAATTAGTCCTGAATTTCCTGCCAGTCTTCATTATATGATCCATGCGATTATTGCTATACATCCCCATCGCCATAAGGGTGACGGCATCACTTGGCGCGTACATCAGTCCGAACATTTGCATGTTCATCCGCATGCTCAGAGGAGCCACCATGTAAGCATCCTGAATGTCTGAAACCGAGACTGGAGCCATCCCCCTTCCCCT
>CAZJYF010000085.1:0-10931 GCA_964549665.1 uncultured Saprospiraceae bacterium | reverse complement strand
GCCGTGTCCGATTACAACCGAAGATTTCACAAATTGGAAAAATTGCGCATCTCCAACATCTATCTTGGGGGAGTGGATTTCAAGATTCCCATCATCGTCATCAGGCGATTCAAAGACAAAAAAAAGGCGATGGAGTATTTCGATGGGGTTCAGAAAAACAAAAAATCTTTTGTTGACCCTTCGTTGGATTATTCTGTTTTCCCCATCACCCAAAGCAACTATCGCCAGATTTTGAAATCGAAATCCATTTCAGGTTATCAGGAGTTTTTTGAGTTGAATTATTTAAATTAGCCAGAACGAAATGCCCTTTATCAGAGTAATACCCCACAACGAAGCGGAAGGCCGACTCAAAGAAATATACGATTACCTCGTCGAAAAACGGGGAAAACTCGCCGACGTCCACAAAATCCAAAGCCTCAACCCGGAGACCATCTTGGCGCACATGGATTTGTACATGAAAATCATGTTCGGCAAATCCCCTTTGCGGCGATATCAACGGGAGATGATGGCGGTGGTGGTTTCTGTCGTCAATGACTGCAACTACTGCATCACCCACCACGCTCACGCCCTTCATTTTTTTTGGAAGGATGAAGCGAAAGTGCAACAATTAAGCGCCGATTACACCAAACTGGAGCTCTCCGAAAAGGACAGACTACTTTGCGAATTGGCTGACCAATTGACCACCGAACCCAACTTCGATGGGAAACCCCAACTGATGGCGCAACTGAAAGTCGCCGGTTGCGACGACCGCGCGATTTTGGATGCTACTTTGGTGATTGCCTACTTCAATTTCGTCAACCGTATCGTGTTGGGTCTTGGCGTTAATTTGGAAGAAGACGGTGGGGGTGGGTTTCAATACGATTAGGAAAAAATCCGTATTTTGCAGATTCTAAAAAATTCAAAATTCTTGAATATGGAAACCTTTCAAACGGATATTATCGAGTTTAGAAAATGGGATATCAAATCACCCGAAAATATCTTTATGGCGATTCTTCTTGTGTTATCCATACTTTATATGTCATACCCAACTGTACTTGGCATCGAGAAGGGTGAGCAAATTAGGACACTCATAATAATGGCACGATTTACCTATATACTCATTCTTTTAATCATACTCAGAAAGAATTGGCTCAAATCCAAGGTACATGGTATCCTGGCAATTTCGGATGGGAGCATCACGATTGAAAAAGGGGCTAAAAGAATCGAACTTCCACTTGAAAAAGTAAAAAAAATTGACCTGGAGTATCTTGGCTTGGGCGATAGATGGGTTTCTTCCATTTCGAAAATCAAGAATCGCCTGAAGATTGTAACGGATGAAAATGAAATCATCGAGCATGGCATTGTAATTAAAAACAAAAAAGAAAAAGAACGCCTAAAGCGAATTTTACGAACGTTCAAAGAAAAAAATATTGATTTGAGAATCCATAATTTGAATCCCAATTTAGCGGTTAACTTTTAGTCATATAAAATGAAAATTCCCACCCTTTTGCTTCTTTCTTTTCTTACTTTGAGCGCTTGTTTTGAAAAGAACGCTACGCACAGCATGAAAGAAAAAACATCGACGCCCGGCAAAGATTCTTTCGACTGGCAGGGGCACCGCGGGACGCGGGGCCTACTTCCCGAAAACACCATCCCCGCATTTATCAAAGCGGTTGAATTGGGGGTCAATACCCTCGAATTAGATATTGCCATCTCCAAAGACAGGATCCCTATCGTCTCGCACGACCCCTGGATGTCGCCGGAAATTTGCAGCAAACCCGACGGTACACCGGTGACGGAAGAGGAAGCCAAAGACCTGAAAATTTACGGGATGACCTACGCGGAGATAAAACAATACGACTGTGGTAGCCGTGGCAATCCCCACTTCGAGGAACAGCAGGCGATGAAGGTGCACAAGCCTTCCTTGAGGGACATGGTGACCGCCGTGGAAGCCTATTGCAAAAAAAATCAACTCCCGGTACCTTTTTACAATATCGAAATCAAAAGCCGTCCCGAATGGGACGATGTCTTTGCCCCCAAACCGGACGTCTTTGCCAGTCTTCTTCTCGCCGAAATGACCTCACTTGGCATAAACGACCGGGCGAATATTCAATCTTTCGACCCCCGTTCGTTGCACGTGGTAAAAAAGGCAGCCCCCGGAATGCCCCTCGCCTTGCTAGTTGAAAACGAAGATGGCGTGGATGCCAACCTCGCCCGGCTCGGTTTTGTCCCCCAAATTTACAGCCCCTATTTCCCGCTGCTAGATAAAAAGGCTGTCGAAAAACTACATGCCAAGGGGATGAAAGTGATTCCCTGGACGGTGGATGAAACAGATAAAATGGAGCAATTAATTGACATGGGGGTGGATGGAATTATCACCGATTATCCCAACAGGATACCCAGGTCCGACAAATAGCAAATCTCTTTCCTCACAACAAATTTTTTTTAACATGAAAAAAGTTCTAAAAATTCTCCCCTATCTTCTGGTGGGAACCTTGGTCATCATTCAATTTTTTCAAATTGACAAAACACATCCCCCAATAGATCCGTCAAAAGATTTCGTGGCCCTGGAAAACCCTCCCGAAGCTATTGCAAAAATTATGAAAACAGCCTGTTACGACTGCCACTCTTATAATTCCCGATACCCCTGGTACGCCAACATTGCCCCTGTTTCCTGGTGGTTGGGCGAACACATCGAGGATGCACGGGAAGAGGTAAATTTTTCCTTGTGGGCAGACTATTCTGCCGATGATAAAGCGGAGCATTTTGAGGATATGGAGGACGAAATAGAAGAAGGAGGCATGCCTTTAAAACAGTACACCTGGATGCATTCTGCTGCCCGATTGAGCAAAGAACAAAGGGCCGATATGGTAGATTGGTTAGAAAAAAAAATGTAATGCCCGCAAATCGTGGATAAGTAATCAGAAATTCACCTTTCACCGAAATATGATTTGGAAACAACAATTTACCATCGAAGGGCTCAATGCCTTGTCAGTCAACACCTTAAATGAAAACCTGGGCATTGAATTCCTTGAAATAGCGGATGATTATTTGACAGCCAAAATGCCGGTAGATAATCGAACCATTCAACCCTTGGGACTACTGCACGGAGGTGCTTCCGTTAGTTTAGCCGAAACAATTGGCAGTGTAGCGTCAGCGCTTTGCCTGGATGATTTGGAACGAAAATCGACGGTTGGACTGGAGATTAATGCCAGCCATCTGAAGGGGGTGCGAAGCGGGTATGTTTTTGGAAAAGCCACCCCCGTTCGAATCGGTCGAAACATCCACGTTTGGAATATTGAAATCCGGGACGAGGAAGAGAACCTGGTGTGTGTCAGCCGCTTGACTTTGGCCATTGTTGACCGCAATTAATGGATGGGGCTATCCACCTTTAGCCATCAGGTGCCCACTTTTGGTAGGAGTTTGACATAATCCGGTTTTATAAGTCGAACCGCATCGCCAAATTCTGTAAAATACTGTTTTAGATTTTGGGAAGCGTTGCTATCTTGGTTCCACCCAATTTTCCGAAGGTATTCAACTCCTTGCCCTCCAAGCACCAGGGGTTAAATCCCCTTGGAAAGTGCTGACTAGATTTACAAACTTTCTTTTTTGTTTTTGGAAAATAAATTCCATGAGAAATTTTACGCCATTCCTCCTGCTTCAACTTTGGCTCTTTCCTGCCTTTTCTCAAGTTAATCTGGAACTCGTTTCCCGCTTCACCTACGATGTGCGGGCGAATGATATTTGGGGCTACGTTGCGCCCGACGGCACAGAATACGCCCTGGTCGGTTTGAGAAGCGGCGTTTCCATCGTCAGTTTGGCGAACCCTGCCGACCCGCAAGAAGTGGCTTTCGTGGAAGGTTCCACCTCCATATGGAGGGATCTAAAAGTCTGGAAGCAATTCGCCTACGTCACCACCGACCAACCCGGCACCAAAGATGGCTTGCTGGTCATTGACCTGAGTGGGTTACCCGGCATCGTGACCTCTTCCAATTGGACGCCCGACCTTCCCGGTTTGGGTTCGCTTTTTACCTGCCACAATTTGTTCATCGATGAGTTCGGCTTCGCCTACCTGGCAGGTTGCAATGTAAATCAGGGGGGTGCAGTAATTGTGGATGTCTCTTCCGACCCAAGCCTTCCAAATTTCGTCGGCAAGGGCGTCCCCGAATACGCCCACGATGTTTATGTTCGAAACAACAAATTGTACACCTCCGAAATTTTCAGCGGGAATTTCAGCGTCTATGACGTGACCGACAAATCGAATCCCGTATTGCTGGCTACCCAACCTACCCCCATGAATTTCACGCACAACGCCTGGCTTTCCGACGATGGAACCGTCCTTTTCACCACCGACGAACGCCCCGACGCTTCCACCACCGCCTACGATATTTCCGACCTGACCAACATTCGATTGCTCGATGAATTTCGTCCAATCGCGACCCTTGGCACAAAAGTCATTCCCCACAACGTGCATGTGCTGAACGATTTTCTAGTCATCTCCCATTATACCGACGGCTGCATAATCGTGGATGCCGCCCGTCCGCAAAACCTAATCGAGGTCGGAAATTTCGACACCCACACGACCAACCCGAACGGTTTTCACGGCGATTGGGGGGCTTATCCCTTCCTCCCTTCGGGCTTGATTTTAGTGAGTGATGTGGAAGGAGGGCTGTTTGTTTTGCAACCGGACTATCAGCGGGCATGCTATTTGGAAGGCACTGTGACGGATGCCGTTTCCGGCAATCCATTAAAAAATGTGACCGTAGAAATCCAATCCGGCGATGCCAACCTCGCCACTACCGACCTCAGCGGGGACTATCAAACCGGGCAAGTGACCCCCGGCGATTTCGAGGTCGCTTTTTCCAAAATCGGTTACTTCGACACCACCGCTACGGCGACCCTCATCAATGGAGAACTCACCATTCTGGACATTGGGATGGCGCCCTTGCCCATCTTCGAAATCAACGGCAGCGTGCGGGAAAAAGGAAGTGGCGCACCCATTCCCGATGCCTTCATCGTTGCCGAAAATCCAAATCTGCGCTTTGAAACCACCTCCGATGACGCCGGAAATTTCAGCCTTCCCGTCATCACGGACTCCTACAACATTTACGCCGGGAAATGGGGTTTTGAAAACGGGGGCGCCGAAAATCAAACCATTGCAGAAAACCAAATAAGGGACTTCGAACTGGGTCTTGGTTTTCAAGATAATTTCAACCTCGATTTGGGCTGGACCGTCAGTGGCGACGCCGAAGACGGGACTTGGGTTCGGGCAATTCCTAAAGGCACCATTTTTGGCAATGATTTCGCCAATCCAAATGAGGACGTTGACCAAGACTTTGGCCCCTATGCCTATGTCACCGGAAACGAAGGCATCTTCGGTAACGACGACGACGTGGATCGCGGGGCTACCCTACTCCACTCCCCCCCAATGGACCTCACGACTTTTGCGCACCCGTTCCTTTCCTATTATTTTTGGTTTATTAATAAAGACAGTAACATCCCCGCCAATGACTCACTGACGGTCTTTGTCAGCAACGGAACGGATGAAGCCGTTTTGGGATTTATCACCGAATCGCAAAGCGCCTGGCGAAAACAAGACCCCATCCCGCTGTCCGATTTTATCGAAATAACGAACGCCATGCAAATCATTTTCCGAACCTCCGATTTGGCAGAATCCGGCCACGTTCTCGAAGTTGGCATCGATGCTTTTGCTATAACCGACGGTCTGCCCGATGCCAGCACAGACCTCATCGAGGAGGGAAACACCTTCACTGCCCACCCCAATCCATTCCAAAGTGAATTAATTGTTGAGTACAAAATCAAAAACGGTTTTCAAAAATCGAGCCTCTTGGTTTTCAATGTTTTAGGACAAAAATTGGAAGAATTCGAGCTTAAAAATTCAATCGGAACAGTCCGCCTAAATGCAGACTTGGAGACTGGCCTGTATTTCCTTACTCTTCAAACAGATGGCAGGAAAATGGGTGTACTTAAGGTGATAAAGAAGCGGTGAAAATGTAGGGATAACAGTAGCTCCGAGCTTGCGCTCGGAAAAGCCCCGTTGTTGACTTTTCTCGAAGCAGAAGCTCGGAGCTACGGTAGGATTACCACTGCAGACAGACCCCTCGATGAGCAATGACCCTCACTTGTGTCAAGTGACAAACAATTGTTGGAATAGGTATTTCAGGACAAGGGATGGACTCTAAAAAAAATTAACTTTGCCTGCTTTTTATTAAAAGAAGTGTTTCTATTTTTTTAAACAAAACCAAATAAGATGAAAAAAACTTTTTTTACGCTCTTTTTTACTGCCTTTTGCAGCTATTTCGGTTTTTCCCAATTGAATATGTGGCTGTTGTCTCACATTCCTTACAGTCAAAGTGTGAACGATATTTGGGGCTGGGTAGATCCCGACGATGGGACGGAATACGCCTTGGTGGGTACTTCTACCGGTCTTTCCATCGTAAGCCTTGCCGACCCGGAAAATGCCACCCAGATAAAGTTTGTTCCCGGCGCAAATTCTACCTGGCGCGATATCAAATCCTGGGGCGACTTTGTCTACGTCACCAACGAAACCGGAAACGGGCTGATGGTGGTGGATATGACCAATGCACCAAATAATATCACCTCATTCGATTGGTCGCCAAATTTGCCTGGTTTGGGAAAACTTCGAACCTGTCATAATCTCTTTATTGACGAATTTGGCTATTGCTACCTGACGGGAAGTAATTTGAATAGTGGCGGCGTTTTGATAGTGGACGTTTTTTCCAATCCAGGCAATCCTGAATTCGTCTCTGCCATGCCTTCGACCTATTCCCACGATGTATATGCGCGCAACAACCGCGTGTATAGTTCCCAAATTTTCAATGGCACCCTCGGAATTTATGACGTTAGCGACAAGCAAAATGTAACCTTGCTGGCCTCGCAACAAACTCCGTTCAATTTTACACACAACTCTTGGCTGGACGATGCCGGTGATGTCGTTTTCACAACCGATGAAAAAGGGAATGCCCCCGTGACGGCATATGATATTTTCGATTTGAACAATATTGTCGAATTAGACGAATTCCGACCCATTGCAACCCTCGGACAAGGAGTCATTCCCCACAACGTCCATGTCTGGAATGATTGGTTGGTCATCTCCTACTATACCGATGGTGGAATCATTGTGGATGCCGCCAAACCGGATAATTTGATCGAAGTGGGAAATTTCGATACTTTCCTAGGAGGGGGTGCTGGATTTAACGGTGCCTGGGGCTTGTATCCTTTTTTGCCTTCCGGCAATGTCCTGGTTTCCGACATTGGAAATGGATTGTATGTCCTGGGAGCAAATTACGTTCGTGCAGCCTACCTGGAAGGCAATGTAACAGACGCCGTAACCAGCTTGCCCATCAATAATGGCAGCGTTGTCATCGACTCCAGCCAACCCAATCTTGCAAAAACCGGCCTAACCGGCGACTACAAAACCGGGCAGGCTTTAGCTGGCACCTTCGATGTCACTTTTTCCGCCGCCGGCTATGAAAGCAAAACCGTTCAAGCCACGTTGGATAATGGCGTCCTGACCATCC
Source organism: uncultured Saprospiraceae bacterium (assembly GCA_964549665.1). Classification (GTDB taxonomy): domain Bacteria; phylum Bacteroidota; class Bacteroidia; order Chitinophagales; family Saprospiraceae; genus CAZJYF01. Next base: position 3,390 of record CAZJYF010000085.1, on the reverse strand, counting down.
TGGATGTCCAATTGACTCCGATTTCTTCCTTTCAAGTAAGTGGGCAGACTGTCAAAGCTGCCGATGGAAGCCCTGTAGAGGGGGCTATCGTGATCGTCTCTAATGACCAATTTAACTTCACCACAACGACGGATGCCAATGGCAACTTTACTTTTCCCGGCATTTTTGGCGGGCAATACGACATTTACGCGGGTAAATGGGGCTATTTGGCGGTAAGCATGAGCAATTTCTCTATTTCCGGGGCCACCGAAATTTCTCCAATAATGCTAAGCCCCGGCTACCAGGATGATTTCATTTTAGACCTCGGTTGGCAAGCCTCCGGTAACGCATCAACTGGCCATTGGGAACGGGGAGAACCCATTGGAACTACTTTTGGCGGCAGTTTCAGCAATCCCGACCTCGACATTGCCGGTGACTTGGGTGACCAATGCTTTGTGACGGGAAATGGCGGTGGGGGCCCCGGAGATGATGATGTGGATAATGGCACCGTGACGCTCACTTCACCTCCCATGGATTTGACCACCCTTGGCGAACCGGCGGTAACTTATTACGACTGGTTCTTTAATGAAGGGGGAAATGGAAATCCAAACGACCAACTCAAAGTGCGCATTAACAACGGAATGACCGAAGTGGTTATAGAAACCATTTCTTCTACGACCAATGGTTGGACGGGGCCCAAAGAATTCAAACTCTCTGATTTCATTGCCATCACCGACAATATGCGCATCATTTTTGAAACCTCGGATTTGCCCAACTCAGGACATCTCGTCGAAGCCGCGGTGGATGCTTTCCTGGTCATTGACCTGTCAAATCAATTGACAGCCGCTTTTAGCCAGGACGTTGCGGAAGGTTGTGGCCCTTTGACCGTTCAATTTTCGGATGCTTCCTTGGGCCAGCCAACTTCCTGGTCGTGGTCATTCCCCGGTGGCGAACCGGCCAGCTCAACCGAACAAAACCCGACGGTGGTTTACAACGCGCCCGGCACCTACGACGTAACACTCGAAGTCTCTGACGGGACAGGAGGAAGCAACACCCTTGTCCAGAACGGAACAGTAACCGTCCTTAGTTTCCCGCAAGTAAGCTGGGATTTTCAATCGAACGATAGCGAGGTTAGCTTCACCAATACCACTGAAAATGTGGGTGGATTTCTTTGGAATTTCGGCGACGGAACCACTAGCATGGAAGAGAATCCGGTGCATTCCTATTCTGCAAGCGGTGAATTTACCGTCACCCTGACGGTCTCAAGCGCCTGCGGTTCGGCCGCCTTATCTCAGGTGGTGACAGTCATCGTAGTGGCAGTAAATGAATTGGATAGCAAAGATTTTCAGCTCATCCCTTCGCCCAACCCGTTCAGCAACCAACTAAACGTCCGCTACCAATTGCAGCTTGCATTCGACGAAGCGCGTTTAACGGTCTTTAATATGCTTGGGCAACAAATGGAAAGCCAGCCCATTGAAAATCAGGAAGGCACCTTGCTTTTGGGGGAATCCTTTTCCAACGGACTCTATTTCCTTCGTTTGGAAGTAGATGGAAAAATCAGCAAACCATTTAAAGTGGTGAAAATCCAATGATCTGAATAAAAATAATGGAGATTTTTCAAAAGCCCTGGCAGGATACTCTGCCAGGGCTTTTTCATTTTTCAGAAATTTTATCTACATTAGTCAGAAAATAATTCGGCTCTTTATTTTACAAGACAAAAAGCTCTAAAACCTTCAATTATGGCAAGGTCAAAACGAAAGCGCCGCGTAGCGGCAAAAAACCGGCGAGAATCAAAAAAATTCTGGACAGTGGTGTCCATTGTAGTTTTGGTATTAATTCTCCTTCTGTTCTTCTTTTTCCGAAGCATTTAAAAAATACTTTGGAAATCTTGCCAGAAAAAAAGAGCATTGGAATAAATGCCTTCCTTTTAAAGGTGGAGTTTTGTTTTTTACTCAAATTAATTCATATAAAAAAAGTCAGGTAAGAGTTTTCCGAGTTTATTATTCGAAAAATCAACCCTCTCTTTTTTTAATGACCATGTTCAACCTCCCCCTTCTTCATCTCTGCCATTAAATAATAGGCTCCCTCCGTAACAATTACGGCATCTGCCAGGAGGCTGTCAATTGGCTTTACCTCCACAAATTTTCCATCTTTCTTGCCGGTTCGCACCTGTATTTTTTTGAAAGCAATCTCTCCTTCGCCATTTTCCGCTTCGTTCTCCCGGACGAAAATATACTCCAAACTACCTTCCCGGATGACGGCGTCTTCCGGCAGGGCATTGACCGTATGCTCATCCAGCCAGATTTTGGCTTCGGCATACAAACCCCTTAGGAATTTGGGATGACGGGAAGTAATGTGGCAGTGCGCAAGCACGGACTTGTTTTCAGGGTCAAAAGATTTGCCCACTTTGTGGACCTCAGCGGAAAATTGCTGCTCCCCAAGTGAAGGTATGGTGAACGTGATTTTTTGCCCCTCCTCTATTTTGGCGATGTCTTTTTCAAACACTTTCAACTCGAGGTGAACGTGTTCATTGTTGACGATGGCGTATAATTTTGTTTCCGGTTGCACCAGCATTCCCCTGTTGGCATTCACCTCCATGAGGTAGCCGGTAAGGGGCGATTTGATGAAAATCGTCTGACTGATTTCTCCTTGTTGGAGGCGCTCCACATCAATGCCGAGATACTTAAGGTACTGCTCCAAGCCTTTCTTCCGGGCGCTCATCACATTGAAATCCGCCTGTGCTTTTTGATAGGCTTTCAACGCGTTGACATTGGCTTCGCTCAGGGTTTTTTGGCGATGCAGTTCTTGTTCCAGCCAGGTCAATTGAGCAATAGCTTCGAGATATTCCTGCTGCTTTTGGATGTACAGCGGATGCTCCAAAGTAGCCAAAACCGCCCCTTTTTTCACATAACTACCGACCACATAATTTCGGACTTCTTTTACGAACCCGATTTCGGGAGCATTCACCGCCGCTATTGATTGGGGAGGCAAATCAATCGTTCCGTTGGTGGTAAAATAACCGGCGATTTTGAGCCGCGTGAAAGCGCCTGTTTCCAAACCAATGGCAGCAATCTGAGCGGGTTTTAGATGAGCTGTTTGCGTCGATTCTTCTTCGTGTTCTTCCTCAACAGGCGCATTGTTTTCCGGATTCGCGGAGGTATTGCCACAGTTGAAAACGAAGAAAATAAAAAGGATGAAGGTCATTATCTTCAAAAAAGTTAAACATTTCATTTTATAATTTTTTAAATGTTAATTGAATTCTTTTTGGTACGTACAGAAGTAATTATAATCGACATCTTCCAATGGGTTTAAACCCCTTGGAAAAAAGTGTAGATTATTGGTACTCAGGTACATATAACCACTATTGTCAATGAGTATTCTCGAAAAAGGTTTCTCCATCAATTCTCACTC